>JBOIBC010000008.1:0-14082 GCA_050739295.1 Gammaproteobacteria bacterium | reverse complement strand
GTGAAATTGAGTCGGCTCCCAACACCTCATTATTACAAGAATCTCGGTTGAATCGGGTTTATAGTTCGAGCAGTTAGGTCTCTGCGAATTCGGCTAGAAGTCGGGTTGGTCCCTATCAGTTGATCGGTCGGCATCCGGTCAAGACCAGACGGTCAGCACCTGTAAATTACAGCCGTAAAGCTAATGTTCAGCCAACATTCCCGTTCGACCTCGTAGCACAATTGGGTTCCCATCCCGGGACGCTCCAATGATGCCAATTTACAACTTTTAACCTGGTACCGTTTCGGTGGCTGGGTCTGGACCTTCAATATCCGCGATTCATCCCACAATTGCCACGACTCATCACAATTCCCTGGCATAAGTCATTCAGCCGACTATATTAAACGACACATCAATAATCTAAACCTTTTCCTGGCAAGCGATATCAAATTGAGTGAGCCCCAGGAAATGTGATTCGAGGCAAGTCAAAAACAATTGAGCTATTTTAGTACCCGTAGATAGGCACCTCTGCGGCGACTAGTTGCAGTAAGATCTGTTGCAAGATCGGGTACTAGAGGAGTTTCCATGGTTTCATCAATTCGCCTTCAACTGAAAATAGTTCCGTTGCTCTGGGGCAATCTAAACCGAAGGCGTCTCCGGTCCGGATTGACGCTCCTGTCCATCATCATTGGGTTTGCCTTATTCGGCATTCTCGGCGCAGTCCTGCAAGGCTTCACAACAGGCATCACGAACGGGTCAGCAGAGCTCGTGGTATTCAATCGCAACTCCCGCTTCCACGGTCTACCCATCAGTTACCAAGACAGTATCGAGTCAATACACGGTGTCCAGAAGGTAGGTTACATGCAATGGTTCGGCGGTTATTACCAGGATCCCAGGAATCAACTGGCAGGATTTGCAGTCAGCCCTAATTATCCCGGTATCGACCCAACGATCACATTGCCCTCTCGGCAAATCGCCCAGTGGGATCAGGACAAAACGGGGGTGATCGTAGGTGCATCCACCGCTTCCCGCTATGGCTGGAAGCTCGGTGAATCAATTCCGGTCCTGAATACGTATGGCGTTAAATCTTGGACCTTTATTGTGGATGGCATCGCACATTCGACCATCCCGGGACGCCCCTCGGACGGTTTCTTCCTGCATTATGATTATCTGAACCAATCGTCTCCGCTGTCCGTTCAGAATACTGTGTCAGCATTCTTGGTCGGCATCACGGATGCGGATCATGCAGCCCGCTTATCTTCAGAGATCGATAATCGCTTCGCTAACTCATCCGCCCCGACACGCACAAATACGGCTCAGGCCGTCGCTCAAGGCTTCTCAGATCAGTTCGCCAATCTTGGCGAGATCGTGTTGATTGTCGCTGGAGCTGTATTTCTCAGTCTATTGCTTATAACGTGCAACGTCCATGCTCAGTCAGTGCGGGAACGCACATCTGAATGGGCAACCCTCAGAACCTTTGGGTTCACAAATCGTAATATTTTCGCAATAGTGGTCGCCGAGGCTATGCTCATTACCCTTGTTGGTTCCGTGATCGGCTTGGGGATCGCGAGACTGCTCGTACCCCTGCTTGCGCACGAGGTTGAAATGGTCCTGCCTGGATTTTTATTGCCCCTGCAGGCAATCGGCTTGGGACTTGTGATAGCCGCCTTCATTGCAGTCGCCACCTCGATCGTACCTCTCATTCAAGTCGCCGGAATTCGGCCGGCGGTTGCATTACGGAGGGCCTAAATATGGCTTGGTTCAAAGAGCTGTTGGCTTTAATTGTCTTTAACATCCGTAGTTGGCGATTACGTCCCATGGCTACCGGCGTGGCTATAGCCAGCTTTCTGATTGTTGTGCTGGTTTTTGTCGGTATTTTCTCCGTTGAGAATGGGTTCACGGCTACGGCCCGTTCCACAGGTGCCAGTGATGTGGCCATGGTGCTCAGCCAAGGTGCACGCAGTGAAATGAGCAGCTCATTGCCAATTTCTGACGTCGGAGTAATCGAATCTGCTCCAGGTGTTACCCATAACTCGAACGGACCGTTAATTGCTGGGGAGTACACAGACATCATCAATGCTACAAAGCATGGCAGCCAGGAACCAACGGATGTGACAGTCCGTGGCGTCGATAAAAGCATGTTTACACTTGAGCCCCAGGTGAAAATAGTCGCTGGCCGGATGTTTAAGACCGGTGTGAACGAATTGATCGTGGGACGTCGGGCGGCGCAGGAATTTAAAGGCTTTACACTAGGGTCCACTGTCCACTGGCTGCAGACTGACTGGAAAGTTGTCGGCATTTTCAGCTCCAATGGCGATGTGCACGAATCAGAGCTGTGGACCGATATTCATGCCTTGCAAAATGCCGATCAAAACAACGGCAATGTGGCGGCTATGTATGCCAAGCTCACGTCAGCCAATGCATTTCCTGCATTCCAGCAATCACTAGAGCACAACCCGCAACTGAGCGTTTCAGTGCTGCGCCAGTCGGATTATTATTTGCAACAGACCAACGCGCTGACTCGATTCATTGCCTCAATTGGGGGACTCGTAACCTTGCTTATGGGCATTGGCGCCGTTGTGGGGGCCATGAACATCATGTATACAACGATCGTTGTCAGAACCTCCGAATTGGCGACCCTGCGGGCAATTGGATTTCAGGCCTCATCAACCTTCAGTGCAGTCATGATAGAAGGATTGTTACTTGGAGTGATTGGCGGAGTCGTGGGTATTTTAGGTGCCTGGCTTATATTCAATGGTCATCAGGCGAGCACGCTCAGCGGCTATGGTCAGGTCATCTTCAATTTCGCTGTAACGGTACCATTGATGATACTGAGTATTGGAATTGCCGTATTCATGGGCCTCATCGGAGGATTATATCCAGCCCTTCGAGCTTCTCGGCTTGCAATTTCTGTAGCTCTACGGGAAACATAAAGCACTAAACAGCGTAGGTACTTCGCGACACATTTCTGCGATTACTGAATACCATCGAGTGAATGGCTAGTCTTTAAATTTCTCGTATAACATGTATCGGTCTGCTTCTGTCTACGGTAAAGTACGGCCGAAACGAGGCGGCTAACAATTCAAGCCGACCCTATTTCGCGGCGCCGCTTACGTTCAGGAATTACTAGCCACCCCGAAAGCTGACGGTCGTCTTAGACAGCTTGGGGTCGAGACTGTGTGAAAACTCACTTCAATATTCATAGTCTATACTTTGTAGAGTTGATTATCGGAGTGAGTCATGAAGCGATTCATTACGAGTGAAGACCGTTCTCAGACACTCCTGTTTCCCGAACGCCTGGATGATTATATAGATGAAGAGAACCCGGTTCGCGTGGTGGAAGTGTTTGTTGAGGAACTGGATCTGGCGGCGCTCGGTTTTGATGGGGCCATGCCGGCGGACACGGGCCGCCCGGCCTATCATCCTGGCGTGCTGCTCAAACTCTATATCTACGGATATCTGAACCGGATTGCTTCGAGCCGGCGGTTGGAGCGGGAGAGCCAGCGCAATCTCGAACTGGTGTGGCTACTTAGCCGGCTGATGCCAGACTTCAAGACGATTGCCGACTTTCGCAAGGACAACGGGGCGGCGATCCGGCGGGTGTGTGCGCAGTTCGTACTGCTGTGCCGGCGTCTGTCTCTGTTCAGTGAGGCAATGGTGGCGATCGATGGCAGCAAGTTCAAGGCCGTCAATAACCGTGACCGGAACTTCACTCGGCACAAGCTGGTTGAGCGACTGAAGCAACTCGAGCAGAGCGTGGGCCACTACCTCGAGGCGCTTGACCGGGCCGATCGTGAGCCGGAACGGGTACCGCCCGGGCGGGTGGCACACCTGCGCGAGAAGCTCACTGCGGCCCGTGAACAGACGCGGCAGCTGCGTGCCATCGGACGAGAGCTGGAACGCCGGGAGGATCATCAGGTCTCGCTCACCGATCCGGATGCGCGCTCCATGGCGACCAGTGGACGGGGAACCGGCATGGTGGGTTACAACGTACAGACGGCGGTGGACCTCAAACACCATCTGATCGTGACCCACGAAGTGACTAACGTGGGCCATGACCGTGGGCAGTTAGCCACCATGGCCGAGCGTACCCGTGAAGCTCTAGGTACCGATTCACTCACCGTGTTGGCCGATCGTGGCTACTTCGACAGCGAGGAGATCCGCGCCTGTGAGCAGGCCGGGATCCAACCCCTGGTGCCCAAGCCCCAGACCTCGAACAGCAAAGCCGCAGGGCGCTTCGACAAAAGCGACTTCCGCTATATCCCCGAAGACGACGAATATGAGTGTCCGGCCGGTGAGCGCGCCATCCATCGCTTCACGACGGTGGAGCACGGAATGCAGATACACAAGTACTGGTCGTCAGCCTGTCCGCGCTGTCCCATGAAGGAGCGTTGTACCACCGCCCCGTACCGGCGCATCACTCGCTGGGAGCATGAGGACGTACTCGAACGCATGCAGGCAAGATTGGAGTGGACACCCGAGGCCTCGCGCTTGAGACGCCGAACCGTTGAGCATCCCTTCGGTACCCTCAAAGCCTGGATGGGATCAACCCACTTCCTCACCCGCACCCTCCCGCGGGTGCGAACCGAGATGAGTTTATGGGTATTGGCCTACAACCTGAAACGGATGATGAAGATCCTGGGAACTCAACCGCTGATGCAGGCCTTGCAAGCCTGATTACTTCCGCGCCTCTACGTCTCGATAAGAATCATCTCGACTAAACAGCCAACCACGTTCGGTAATGTCTACTGCAGCCAACCGTTCACAATGCGTTTTCACACGGCCTCGGTCGTAAGCGGACAAAATCCCTAGATTTCACTATGTATAAGCTAGTCATCCGCGAAGCTGCCCAATCCGACGCTACGGCAATCCATGAAATCCACATGGCATCCGTAAGAATGCTGTGTGCATCCACATATACATCCGAGGAAATAAATTCCTGGAGTTCGAACCCGGATGCGGAACGCTACGTACGACAGATGGATGAAGGCAGATTATTTCTGTTGGCTGTGGATGGCGCAACCGCCTTCGGTTTTGGAGCTCTCGACATTGCGAAACAGGAAATCGCGAGCCTTTTCGTTCATCCCGGCCATGCCGGTCATGGTATTGGTGCCGAATTGCTTCGCGCTCTTGAGACTATGGCTGCGCATCAGGGCTTGCGTGAAATCACAGTACATTCATCCCTGAATGCCCGTCACTTTTACGAAAAGTATGGTTATGGAAAAGGAGAACTGGAGAAGTTTCAGCTCTGGTCTGGACTGCAAATTAACGCTATCCGTTTGATCAAAAATCTTTCACATTCGAAACGGCAATGATGTCACAAGCGAACATGCGGCTTCTGTACGGCAACTACGCGTCTTTGAGACTTTCCATGTCAATCACGAAGCGGTAGCGCACATCACTTTTGACTACCCGGTCGTAGGCTTGATCGAGCGACTGGATCGCAATCAGCTCAATGTCCGCGAGCACGTCATGTGCGGCGCAAAAATCCAACATCTCCTGGGTTTCGCGGATACCGCCGATGAGCGAACCGGCCAGTTGCCGCCGGCCCATGATGAGTGGCCCAGCTGAAAGCGGTGTAGCCTCCGGCAAACCCACCAGCACCATGGCGCCACCTAGGCGCAACAGCCCCAGATACGTGTTGTAGTCATGGCGTGCAGACACCGTATCCAGAATGAAATCGAAGCGCTTGGCATTCTTGCGCAGCGCTTCTGCATCAGAGGTCGCGACAAAATCATCCGCGCCGAGCTTCTCCGCATCCGCACGTTTGGACTGCGAATGGCTCAACACCGTGACTTCAGCACCCATGGCACGCGCGATTCTGAGACCAACATGACCGAGGCCGCCCAGGCCCAGTACTGTGACGCGACTGCCCGGCCCCACACCGTAGCGCTTGAGCGGCGAGTAGGTGGTGATACCGGCACATAAAAGCGGTGCGGTGCGCGGTAGATCCATTCCAACCGGTATTCGCATGACATAGTTCTCATCTACTACTACGATGCGCTTGGAGTAGCCGCCGTAAGTCGGCGTCTTGCCATCCTGTTCATGGCCGTTATAGGTAAAGCTTGCGCCCGGCTCGCAGAATTGTTCCTCGCCTGCGCGACAGGCCTCGCAATGACGACACGAATCCACAAAGCAGCCGACACCGACCGTGTCACCCACTTTCCATTTGCTTACCCCGGGCCCAACACGGCTTACTGTGCCGACGATCTCGTGACCCGGCACCATGGGAAACGCGGAGTGGCCCCATTCGTCACGCGCAGCGTGCACGTCGGAATGGCAGATGCCACAGTAGCGAATATCAATCAGGACATCGTGATCGCGCACTTCACGGCGTTCGATGCTGAAAGCTTCGAAGCGCGCCTTGGCATTTTTCACGGCGTAAGCGGGTATTTTGAGCATGGCTTGCCTCATGAGAGTTCATGTAGGTTTGTTCGGGGTGAAAGCCGAAACCCAACAATTTACAAGTCGATTTCGTTGGGGTTCGCGATGCTAACCACCAACCTACAAAGTCAGTGCGCGACGACTCAAACGCACAAAACGGTGCAGCAATAATACCGCCGCGACCGTGAGGCCGGCAATGAATCCTGCCCAGATCATCTGTGGACCCAGATGCAACGGGATACCGAACAGCCACGCCAGCGGAAATCCCACTAGCCAGTAGGCGATGATGGTGATGATCATGGGTACACGCGTGTCCTTGTAGCCGCGCAATGCGCCGGCGGCACTGGTCTGCAGGCCGTCGGAAAGCTGGAAAATCGCGCCAATATATAAGAGACCTACGGCTATATGCGCCACATTGGCGTCACGGGTATAAATACCGACGATAAAATGCGGAAACAGCAACATGCTGAGCGCCGACGCGATTTCAAAACACAGACACAATCCCATGCCGGTGACGCCGGCGAGACGCGCGCCGTCTAGATCGCCGCGACCCAGCGCATGCCCCACGCGCACTGAGATGGCAAGCGCGATGCTCATGGGCACCATAAATACGAAAGATGCGTAGTTGAGCGCGATCTGGTGCGCGGCAACGATGTCGGTGCCGAGCGTGCCCATCATCAGGCCCACACCCGCGAACAGGCTCGATTCCATGAATATAGCGATGGCGATTGGTACGCCCAACCAGATCAGTTCGCGCTGCGAGATCCATTGAGGCCATTCGAAGTGCGCGAAAATCTCCAGCGGACGATACAGAGCGCGGCGGCGCACGTAAATCAGGAGCGCAAAGAACATCAGCCACTGACTGGCGGCAGTGGCGTAGCCACAGCCCGTGGCACCCAGTGCCGGTAAACCCAATTTGCCGTACATGAGCAGGTAATCGAGCACAGCGTTGATGAGCAATCCCCCGAGCGCAATCACGAGCATCGGCCGGGTGCGGCCGATGCCTTCACTGGTGAAGCGCAGCGTCTGATACAGACACACACCCGGCAAGCCCCAGGCGAGTGCGTCAAGATAGGCCGTGGCGTTGGGGATGATCTGCGGCTCGATATGGATGGCGCGCATGAACGGCGCCATGTGCCGCAACAGGAAAAATCCGCCCCAGCCCAAGACTTGTGACAACCACGCCATCTGCCGCACGTAATGGCCGATCTCACGCGTCCTGCCCGCGCCATACAAATGCGCGGTGGTGGGCGATTGCGCCATGAGCACGCCGAGTGCAAACAGGAACACCGGCGCCCAGACATTGGAACCGACCGCCACCGCCGCCAGTGTGTTCGCGCCGAGGAGTCCCGACATGATGGTGTCGGTGAGTGCCATGCCCACCAAGGCGAGATTATGGATGATGAGCGGTCCGCCGATAGCGAGGATGGCGAGGGCTTCCACGCGCATCACCGGCCAGTGATTTCTGAAGCGCGGCGCATGCATCCCGGTGATCACCGGTTCAGGTTCCATGTTTGGGCGGTTCATGTGCGGCGGAGTGCAGCGGTTTGCGCGACACCGCATGATAGCAGGCAGCTAACCCCACGCACCGCGACTGTGGCATCATAGTTCATCCCGCAAGTCCCGCCGCAGCTCTGAAGGCTGCGTCCGCAATCTTCAAGGAGCGTGTCATGGCCCAATCCCCGCGTCGCATCGCCATTCTCGGCGGCATGCGCATCCCCTTCTGCCGCATGAATTCCAACTATATGCGGCTTGGCAATTCCGATATGCTCGCCGCCGCACTCAAGGCCCTGGTGGACAAATATCATCTCAAGGGTGAAACCATCGGCGATGTGGCGGCCGGTGCCGTGATGAAACACGCGCGCGACTGGAGCCTGACCCGCGAAGCAGTATTGAGCAGCGGTCTGCATCCGCACACGCCGGGGCACAATCTGGACAGGGCTTGCGGCACCTCGCTTTCCACCGCCGTTGAACTCGGTACGCGCATCGCCGTGGGCGAACTCGATTGCGCCATCGCCGCGGGGGTGGATTCAGCCAGTGACGTGCCCATCGTATTCGGCCGCCATTATCAGCAATTGTTGCTGGATCTGAACCGCGCCAAGACATTCGGCCAGCGTCTCAAGATCATGGCCCGTTGGCGGCCCAGCGATTTGAAACCACACTTTCCCGCCGTCACCGAAGCGCGCACCGGTTTGAGCATGGGCCAGCACTGCGAACTCATGGCCAAGGAGTGGAAACTCACCCAGAAGGAACAGGACGAATTCGCCTACACCAGTCACATGAAAGCTGCTGCTGCCTGGAAGGAAGGGTTTTACAGCGACCTGGTCTCGCCTTTCAATGGGATTGACCACGACAACAACGTGCGTCCCGACACCACATTGGAAAAACTCGCGAAACTTAAACCTGCGTTCGACAAGACCGGCACAGGCACGCTCACCGCCGGCAATTCAACGCCGCTCACGGACGGTGCGTCGGCGGTGCTGCTGTCGAGTGAAGATTGGGCGAAAGCCCACGGCTTTCCGGTGCAAGCCTATCTCACGCATTTCGCCGTGGCAGCGGTGGATTTCGCCGGCATGAGCAGTCCCTACCGTGAAGGCCTGCTGATGGCGCCGACGTATGCGGTGCCGAAAATGCTGGACGCGGCCGGGCTGAAATTGCAGGACTTCGACTTCTACGAAATCCACGAGGCTTTCGCCGCGCAGCTGCTGTGCACCTTGAAAGCCTGGGAATCGGCTGACTACTGCCGCACGCGTTTGGGCAGAAAAGAACCACTCGGCTCCATCGATCGCAACAAACTCAATGTGAAGGGCGGCAGCGTGGCGCTCGGCCATCCCTTCGGCGCCACCGGCGGACGCATCGTCGCGGGGCTCGCGAAACTGCTGACCCAGAAAGGCAGGGGCCGCGGACTCATTTCGATCTGCACCGGCGGCGGCATGGGCGTGACCGCGATACTTGAGCGCTGAACCGCGCGCTCAGACAAAAACCCCGATGCTGCAAGCAGCATCGGGGTTTTTGTTTACGCAATCCGTATCAGACATTTGACGTGCAATTCGGGCAGCGCTTGGCATTGATGTTGATGGTAGAGCAGCACTGCGGACATTCCTTGGTGACGGGCGCTGCCACTGCGGGTTTCTTTACCGTCGTTTCCAGTTTAGCCATGAAGCGGATCAGAATAAACACTGCGATGGCGATAATGATGAAGCTGATGATCGTGTTGATGAACAGGCCATAATTCAAGGTCACTGCGCCGGCTGTATGGGCCTGCGCAATAGTGGCATAGGGTGGCGCTGCCTTGGCGCCGTCCTTGAGCACCACGAACAGATTGGAGAAATCCACATTGCCGAGCGCCAGTCCGATGGGCGGCATGATCACGTCGTCCACCAGTGATTTTACGATGGTCCCGAAGGCAGCGCCGATGATGATGCCCACGGCCATATCCACCACGTTGCCACGCATCACGAATGACTGGAAATCTTTCAACATTGACATGGCGGACTCCTTGGATTTTTGCGGTTTGAGTATTCGCTGTTGATTATCCCTGCTGCTTCAGAGGCTCCCTGCCGCAAGGGTAAATATACCTCATGAATGCTCCGATATGCCGTTGACCGACTCGTGACAGGTCTCATGCCATAATAACCGCACTCTCATTATCTTTAGATCACAGTTGATGACCCAGCACTCCGCCGAACCGAACGCAGTCCACGGCACGAGTCCGCGTCCGGGTGTGCTTGTCACCAATCTGGGCACGCCGGATGCACCCACACCGGCCGCCCTGCGACGCTATCTCGCCGAGTTCCTGTCTGACCGCCGCGTGGTGAATCTGCCGAGATTGATATGGTGGCCGCTGCTGCACGGCGTGGTGCTGCGCACGCGGCCGAAACATTCCGCCGCAGCTTATGCACGCATCTGGACGCCGCAAGGCTCGCCGCTGTTGACCCATAGCCAGGCCATCGCCGCAACGCTCGCACGTGAACTTGAAACACGCACCGGCGCGCCGGTACCGCTGGCACTCGGTATGCGCTACGGCAATCCTTCACTGGCCGAAGCCTTGGTGGAACTCGCGGCCGCGGGTATCACGCATCTCGTGGTGCTGCCCTTGTATCCGCAATATGCCAAGGCTACGAGCGGCTCGACACGCGCGCGGCTTAAACAGCTGGCGTCTGCGCCACTCGTCTGCATCGAGAGCTACGCCGAAGATCCCGGCTATATCGCGGCGCTGGCCGCGAGCCTGCGCGAGCACTGGGAGCAGCACGGACGCGGGCAGAAGCTGCTGATATCCTTCCACGGCATCCCGAAACAGGCGATACGCAAGGGCGATCCTTATGCGGACCAGTGCACCCGCACGGCGCAACAACTCGCCGCTGCGCTGCGATTGAATGCAGAGGATTGGCAACTGGTTTTCCAGTCGCGATTTGGCAAAGCCGAATGGCTCACGCCTTACACGGATGAAACCTTGCGGGAACTGGCGGTACGTGGTGTGAAGACCGTGGATGTGATCTGCCCGGGTTTTGCCGCCGATTGTCTGGAAACCCTGGAGGAAATCGCCTTGCGCTACGCCGGGGTTTTCCAGCAGGCAGGCGGTGGGGCCTTGCGCTACATCCCGGCGCTCAACGACCGGCCCGATCACATACGCGCACTCGCCGATCTGGTCATGCCGCATCTGTCTCTATAAGCATCATGGTCGTGTTGGGCGATTTCCTGGAAATCAGCATCGAGACTCCGGACATTCTGGCGTCAATCGAATTCTACACACGCCTGGGTTTCAGGCAGGCATCGGTGAATGATGTCTGGACGCATCCGTATGCCGTGCTCACCGACGGCCGCGTGTATCTGGGTCTGCACCAACGCGCCTTGCCTTCGCCTGCACTCACTTTTGTGCAACCCAATCTGCGTCGGCAATTGACTGAATTCGAGGCCCTGGGCGTCCAGTTTGAATTCCGCGAACTCGGCGAGGATCAGTTCAATGCAGCGGGTTTTTATGCACCGTATCATCAAATGGTCACGCTGCTGGAAGTGCGCACATTTTCGCCGGTGACCGCGCCGGTCAGCGGGATTCTGTGTGGTTATTTCGAGGAATACCGTCTGCCTGTACCGGAGCTGCACACCAGCCGCCGCTTCTGGGAACAACTGGGCCTGATCAGTACCGAGCCGGCCGGCGCGCAGTCGCGTTCAGTCCAGCTTGCCACCGGCGGCCTGAACCTGGGATTGTGGGGTACAAACGAAAGGGTCCAGCCGCAACTGATATTCCTGCACGACCGGCTCGAAGAAACGGCACGACAACTCGAGCAACGCGGTATTGCTGTGCAGCGTGAGGAAAGCGACGAACTGCTGCTGACCGCACCGGAAGGAACACAGTTGCTGATCGTCCGGGACGATTCCTGAAGACAGCGGCACATGTTAGAGTACGCCGCACATAAAGAGGATCACCGTGCATCCATCCGTCTCCAATATCGGCTACACCATCCTGATCGCAGCCTTGGTATTGTTCTTTCTTTACCGGCGATTCCGCCGCAATTTTGGCCGCCAGCCGTTGCGCCCAAAGCGCATGACTTTCCGTATCGTGGCGTTGGCGATCGTCTGTCTGCTGCTGCTGGCCTCGCCCTTCCGCAGTGTCATGAGTTTTGCGGCCGCGGCCCTCGGCGCGGTCATCGGCATCGGGCTGGCGTTTTACGCCACCGCCCACACGAAATTCGAGACCACGCCCCAAGGCAGATTCTACCGGCCGCACACCTATATCGGCATGGCGGTCACGGCGCTGCTCATCGGCCGGCTCATTTATCGTTTCGCGGTGGTGTATCCCATGCTCCACGGTGCCGTGCAACAAGCGTCACAAATGAACCAGATGCAGGCCAGTCCTTTTGCCAGCTACCAGCGCAGCCCGCTGACCCTCGGCATCTACTTCATCCTGGCGGGGTACTACATCTGCTATTACGCCGGCGTACTCATCAAAAGCCGCCAACACCAGTCAGCCGACAATAGCGACAAACCGAAACTCGTCAGTTGATGCGCGATCCAAACTGATACGGCAGCGCATTCTTACGCCGTTACTTGACCTGCAAACAGGCCCACGAACACCAGCGCCAGCACGATCAGTCCGATCGCCACATACAGCCAATCCCGAGCACGCGCGCTCATGACCACGCCGCTCAGCAGCCGCGCAATGGGCGTGAGCAGCAGCACCACGATGCCAGCCACCAGGAAGGCGCTGGCATGCAGGCCGATGCCGCTATGCATGACGGTATCCAGGATCGCAGTCAGGCGCCCGCTCGGCGGCGTCGGGATGCGAGAGCCACCATGGATAAAGAAAATTACCAGACCAATGACGATGAATAGCAGACTCAGGCTGATGCTGATGCGCAGTATCCACCTGGCCAGAAGCTGCCGTTGACGCGCGAGCGTATTCATATTCCCAACCCCAAACCCTTGGCCAGCATCTGCAAGGCCACCAGGATCAGCACCACGGTGAACACACGCCGCAGTGTCTTGACCCTGAGCGTGGCGAGCCAGTGAGACCCGATATAGGCGCCTACCAACACACCCAGCACCACGGTGCCCGCCATCAAGGGTGAGGTGTCGCCGTGGGAAAGATAGAAACCGGCACTGGTGGCGGCGGTCATGCCAATCATGAAATTGGAAGTGGCGGTGGACACGCGAAACGGCATCTTCATGAGCCGGTCCATGGCCAACACCTTGAATGCGCCCGAACCAATACCCAGCAGCGCCGAGAGAAATCCCGCGCCGATCATCACCCCAAATCCCGGGATCACGCGCGTGACGTTGTAATTGATCCACTGATCGCCCTGCTGATATTTGCTGTTGAGCCGTAATCGCAAAGCCAGTGCGGAACTGCGCGACGCGCCCACCACGTCGCTGTGGGACGGCATGAAAGAAGCAATCCCCGAATACAGCAGTACCAGGCCGAAAATGACAAACAGCAGCTTGGCCGGCAAAAGATGCGCGGAGTACGCGCCCAGCAGCGCACCCGAGGATGCAGCCACTTGCAAAAACAGGCCGGCGCGCACGTTGTTCATGCCGGTGCCCACGAAACGCGGCGCGGCGCCGGTGGAGGTGGCAATCACGCCGAACAGGCTGACGCCCACCGCTTCGGGCATAGGCAGGTGAAATACCAGCGTCAGCAGCGGCACGATCACCATGCCACCGCCGAGTCCGGTAATGGAGCCGAGGGCCCCACCCGCAATTCCGCCAAGCAGGATGACGAGAACCATCAGGGTCGGAGTCATGGCGGCGTTTGTGGTTGTAAAGGCTGCGATATGGCGTGGATTATACAGTGCCGCGCGTGCGTGTCGTGGTCAGCGTCGCGCACCGTGACGGAAACAGTTAGTGAGGTGGTCGTCCACCAATCCGGTAGCTTGCATGAACGCATAACAGATGGTGCTGCCCACGAACTTGAAGCCACGTTTCTTCAAGTCCTTGCTCATGGCATCGGAAATTGCCGTGCTTGCCGGGACCTGTTTCGGACTGCGGCGATGATTGCGAAGGGTTTTACCGCCCACGAAGCGCCAAATGTATGTATCGAAGCTGCCGAATTCCTTTTGTACCGTGAGAAACGCCTTGGCGTTGGTAATGGCGGCTTTGATCTTCAGATGGTTGCGCACAATGCCGGCGTCCTTCAACAGCCGTGCTATATCACGTGCAGTGAAACGCGCCACTTTCTTCGGGTCAAATCCTGCGAAAGCCTTCCGGTAATTGGTGCGCTTG
>JBOIBC010000007.1:0-14128 GCA_050739295.1 Gammaproteobacteria bacterium | reverse complement strand
GGTGCAGCGCATGAGCAAATCTTCGTCACAAGTATTCTATGTGGCGGATAACGTATTTCCACAGACCATTGAAGTGGTGCAGACCCGTGCCAAGCCATTGGACATCACGGTGCGGGTGGGAAGAGCCAGCGAAGCGGCCAACGTAGATTGCTTTGGCGTGCTCTTGCAATATCCTGGCGCTGACGGTGAAGTGTGGAATTACCGCGCGCTCGCGGAGAAGCTACACGCAAAACAGGTTGGCATCGTGGTAGCCGCTGATCTGTTGGCGCTCACGTTGCTTGCCCCGCCGGGCGAATGGGGAGCGGATGTAGTGATAGGCAACACCCAGCGCTTCGGTGTACCCATGGGCTTCGGTGGTCCGCATGCGGCGTATCTCGCGACCCGCGACGCATTCAAGCGTTCCATGCCGGGGCGCCTTGTCGGCGTCACCGTGGATTCCCAGGGCAAACCCGCGTACCGGCTCGCGTTACAGACGCGCGAGCAGCACATCCGCCGAGAAAAGGCCACTTCCAATATCTGCACTGCTCAGGCACTGCTGGCCATCATGGCCAGCATGTACGCCGTGTATCACGGACCCAAAGGTCTGCGTACTATTGCCGAACGTGTACATCGTCTGACTGCCATTCTCGCCGCTGGCCTTAAGCAGTTGGGTCATGCGCCCGCCAATACACATTTCTTTGACACCCTGACGGTCAGGACCAACGCTCACACGACCGCGGTTCTCGCCGCTGCCCGCGCCCGCCACATAAACCTGCGTGTGATGGGCGATCAGCAGGTGGGCATTTCGCTGGATGAAACCACCACCCGCGACGATGTGTTGACGTTGCTGACAGTGTTCGCCGAGGCCGCTGGTCATGGCGGGGACGTACGCAACGTTGCGGTATTGGACGGCAAAGTGAATGCGGATTATCCGGAGACGTTGAAACGCAGCAGCGAATACCTGAGCCATCCGGTGTTCAACCGCTACCATTCCGAGCACGAAATGCTGCGTTATCTGCGCGGCCTCGCTGACAAAGACCTGGCACTGGATCGCAGCATGATTCCGCTGGGCTGTTGCACCATGAAGCTGAACGCCGTGAGCGAGATGCTGCCGGTATCCTGGCCGGAATTCGCGCACATGCACCCGTTTGCGCCGCCGGAACAGACTGCCGGTTACCGCGAGCTGATCGCGCAACTCGAACAGATGCTGGTGGCAATTACCGGCTACGCCGCGGTTTCCCTGCAACCCAACGCCGGTTCGCAGGGCGAATATGCTGGCCTGCTCATCATCAGGGCATACCACGAATCCCGCGGTCAGGGCCAGCGCAAAGTAGTGCTGATTCCATCCTCCGCGCACGGCACCAATCCCGCGTCGGCACACATGGCCGGGATGCAGGTGGTGGTGGTGGCCTGTGACGATCACGGCAACGTGGACATCGCCGATCTGAAAACCAAAGCAGAGCAGCACAAAGACGATCTTGCTGCCATCATGATCACCTACCCCTCGACACACGGCGTATTCGAGGCAGGCGTGCGCGACCTGTGCGACATCGTGCACAAGCACGGCGGCCAGGTGTACGTGGACGGCGCCAATCTGAATGCCATGGTGGGACTCGCCGCACCCGGTCAGTTCGGCGGCGACGTGTCCCATCTCAATCTGCACAAGACCTTCTGCATTCCCCACGGCGGTGGCGGACCGGGCGTGGGTCCGGTGGCGGTGGGCGCCCATCTGGCGAAGTTCCTGCCCAATGCACGCAGTGCCGGTTATGTACGTGGCCCGGACGGTATCGGTGCGATTTCCGCCGCGCCCTACGGTTCCGCGTCCATCCTGCCGATTTCCTGGATGTATGTTGCCATGATGGGTGCGGAAGGCCTCACGGCCGCGACTGAAACAGCGATCCTCAATGCCAACTATGTCGCGAAGAAACTCGCGCCTCATTATCCGGTGCTATACAGCGGGCCAGGCGGGCTCGTGGCCCATGAGTGCATCCTGGATCTACGGCCCTTGAAGGAAGTCAGCGGCATCACAGTGGACGACGTGGCGAAACGTCTCACGGATTATGGTTTTCACGCGCCCACCATGAGCTTTCCCGTGGCCGGCACCTTGCAAGTCGAGCCCACGGAATCAGAATCGAAACACGAGCTGGACCGCTTCATCACAGCCATGATTGCCATTCGCGAGGAAATCCGTGCGGTGGGGCAGGGCAAGCTGGATCGTGAGGACAACCCACTCAAGAATGCACCCCACACCGCCGAGATGGTCGCGAGCGACGATTGGAAACATAAATACAGCCGCGAGCAGGCAGCCTATCCTGTGGCCTCATTGCGTCATAATAAATACTGGCCGCCGGTGAGTCGCGCCGACAACGTGTACGGTGACAAGAACCTGGTATGCGGTTGTCCGCCGATGAGTGAATATGAATGATTGTGCAGTCTTGAGACTGCACACTTTATCCCTTCTCGCCATACGGTCGAAGGGCAATAATCGCGACGGGTACCGTCGCTCCTACAGTTCAAGATAATTGTGGGAGTGGTCGGCGGATCACTGATCCGCGCCACGATTCTCAATTAACAGGAGGATAAAACCATGGCCAAGATTACATTACGCGGCAATCCCATCCACACCAATGGCGAGCTGCCGAAAATTGGCACCAAGGCGCCGGACTTCAAGCTCACCACCAAGGACCTCAAGGACGTATCGCTCGCCGACTACAAGGGCAAGAAGAAACTGCTCAACATCGTGCCGAGCCTCGACACGCCGGTGTGCGCACTGTCCACCAAGAAATTCAACGACCATGCCAAAGCCCACAAGGACACGGTGATCCTGATCGTGTCGGCCGATCTGCCGTTTGCCATGGGCCGTTTCTGCGGCAACGAACATTTGGAAAATGTGGTGCCATTGTCATTGATGCGTGACAAGAAATTTGCCCAGGATTACGGCGTGCTGATGCAGGACGGCCCCATGGCCGGCATCACAGCGCGCGCCGTGGTAGTGCTGGATGCCAACGACAAGGTGGTGTACACGGAAATGGTACCGGAGATTGCCAATGAACCGGATTACGAAAAGGCGCTCAAAGCGCTGGGATAAAACAGAGTACTGCGTGCTGAGTGCTGCGTAAGAAATTACGCGGATCTTTTTACGCAGCACACATAACACAGTACGCAGCACTGAGGTTTAAGCATGTCAGCACTAATCTGCGGTTCCCTGGCTTACGACACCATCATGGCGTATCCGCAGACGTTCAAGGACCAGATCCTGCCGGACAAGATCCATATCCTGAACGTTTGCTTCGAGGTGCCGGAGATGCGCCGCGAGTTCGGTGGTACTGCCGGCAACATTGCCTATAATCTGAAATTACTGGGTGGAGAGGACTTCCCCATGGGCACGGTGGGGACAGATTTCAAACCTTATGCCGAGTGGATGGATGGGCATGGCATCCATCGCGACTATATAAAGGAAATCCCAGATACCTATACCGCCCAAGCGTTCATCACCACTGATACAGATAACAATCAGATAACGGCCTTCCATCCGGGCGCCATGCATCACGCACATGAACAGTCGGTGCCGGCGGACAAGGGCATCAGGCTCGGCGTAGTGGCACCGGATGGTCGCGAAGGCATGTTGCAGCACGCACGCCAGTTTTACGACGCCGGCATTCCCTTCCTGTTCGATCCAGGCCAGGGCATGCCGCTGTTTTCCGGCGAAGAACTCAAGGAATTCATCAACATGGCGACCTGGGTGGCAGTGAACGACTACGAATCCCAAATGCTGGAGAAGAAGACCGGCATGACCGCTTACGAAATCGCCGATAAAGTAGCGGCATTGATTGTGACTTGGGGTGCCAAAGGCTCGGTGATCTACAGCAAACAACAGCGTCTTGACGTGGCTTCCGCCAAGGCAGAGAAGGTACTCGACCCTACTGGTTGTGGCGACGCGTATCGCGCGGGCCTCATCTACGGCCTGATGCACGACCTGGACTGGGAAACCTCAGGGAACGTCGCTTCGCTGATGGGCGCCATAAAGATCGCGCACCGGGGGACCCAGAATCACAGTTTCACATACGCTGAATTCGAGGCTAGATTCGAGGAGGCGTTTGGCCGCAAGCTGTAATTGATTCCCAGGGACATTTTATCGTTGGTCCGTAATTTCTTACCCACCGTACTGTCTGAAACTTTACTTCCTACTCACAGGTTTATCCATGTCCCTTCAACGTCTATTTCTGATGCTGCTGCTGGTCAGCACGAGCACTTTTGCCGCCAGCAATTCCGGCGAGCAGCAATGGGCGAATACCATCTCGCGGGTTTCGCCGTCCATCGTCTCCATCCGTGTAGATGTGCCGCGTGCCTTCGATACTAGCTGGAATCTCACCGGACAAGCCACCGGTTTCGTGGTGGATGCCAAACAAGGAATTATTCTCACCAACCGTCATGTAGTGACCGCCGGACCAGTGGTGGCGGAGGCTGTGTTTCAGGATCACGAGGTGGTGACTCTCAAACCAATCTACCGTGATCCGGTGCACGATTTTGGTTTCTATCAGTATGACCCAAAGGCACTCAAGTTCATCCAACCTGTTTCGCTCAAGCTCGCGCCACAGGAAGCGCACGTGGGCGAGGACATACGCATCATTGGCAACGATGCCGGGGAACAGCTCTCCATTCTGCGCGGCATTCTGGCACGCGTGGATCGGGATGCGCCCGATTACGGCATCGGCAACTACAATGACTTCAACACTTTTTACATGCAGGCGGTTTCAGGCACGAGCGGTGGTTCTTCCGGCTCACCGGTCATCAACATCAACGGCGATGTGATTGCACTCAATGCCGGCGCGCGCAGCGATGCTGCCTCCAGTTATTTCCTGCCCTTGCATCGGGTGGCACGGGCGTTGAAGCTTGTGGAAGCAGGCAAGCCGGTGTCACGCGGCACCATCGAAACGGTATTCAGGCACGAGTATTACGACGAACTGGAACGCCTGGGTTTGCCTTTGGATACGGAAGCACAACTGCGCAAAGCAGACCCGGGAGCCACCGGTTTGCTGGTGGTGAATCAGGTGTTACCGGGCGGTCCGGCTGACGGCTTGTTGCAACCGGGTGACATCCTCCTGAGCGTGGATCAGCAGCCCATTTCCGATTTTGTAACCCTGGAAGCAATCCTCGACGACTCCATCGGGAAAATGCTTACGCTCAAACTCAATCGCGGCGGCGTACCGGCGGCAGAGCAGGTCCAAGTCGTGAATCTGGACAGCATTACACCGGATTCCTATCTCGAATTTGGTGGCGCCACACTCAATAATCTTTCCTATCAGCAGGCCCACAGCTTTAACGTGCCTGTGCGTGGTGTGTATATCGCCAACCCCGGTTATGTGTTCGGCACCGCCGGCATCGCCCGGGGCAATGTGATCACTGAGCTGAATGGCGTGCCCACACCGACCTTGGATGCCTTTCAGCGCGTGCTGGCGAAACTCCATCAAGGTACGCACGTACCACTGCGCTATTTCAATCTGCTCGATGCCCAGCATATTTCGCTGGGTCTTCTTTCCGTAGACCGGCGTTGGTTCCCGGCGGCGCGTTGTATGCGCGACGACGTGCTTGGTGTGTGGCCATGCACAGCGCTGCCGCCCGCACCGCCGACCGTTTTACCCGCACCCGCCAGCGTAACTTTCCCGCATTACAACGACGTGCGCATGGACAAGCTCGCGCCCTCGCTGGTGTATGTGAATTTTGACATGCCGTATCCCGTGGATGGTGTGAGTGAGACGCACTACGTAGGGGCGGGACTGATCGTGGATGCAAAGCGCGGCCTGGTGGTGGTGGATCGCGACACGGTGCCGGTGGCACTGGGTGATGTGCGGCTCACGTTTGCCGGCGCCCTGCAGATTCCCGGCAAGGCGGTGTATATGGATCCGCTGCACGATCTTGCAGTAATCCAGTACAACCCGAAACTTATTGGCTCGACGCCGGTGAAGAGCGTGACATTCAGCACACAGCCTTCACGGCCGGGTGAGCGCGTATGGTTGGTCGGCTACCAGCCGGATGGTACACTCACCGGTCAGGAAAGCCGGGTGGCTTCCATTGACCCAGTCAATTTTCCTTTGTCGCGCACTTACCGTTTCCGTGATACCAATCTCAATGTACTCAATCTGGTAAGTGCTCCCAACAGTGTGACCGGCGTACTCACCGATGCCGCCGGCCGGGTGACCGCGCTATGGGCGAGTTTTGCCTACGATGGTGCTAGGCAAACAGGCGAGATGCAGCGCGGTATTCCCGCGGTCCTTCTTGAGGACCTGCTGCGCGTGGTGGAGCACGGCGGCGAGTTGCGCACGCTGGATGCGGAACTATTTCCGTTATCACTTGCTCAGGCGCGTCTTGTGGGCTTGCCAGACGGCTGGATTGCGAAGCTGTCGGCAGCAGACCCTGGACGTCGCCAGGCACTGATGATCGCGCGCTTGACTGCTGGTTCGCCGGCACAGGATTTGCTGCAACCCGGCGATCTGTTGTTGGCAGTCAATAGTCGGCTCGCCACCGGCTTTCGCATGGTGGAACAGGCGAGCCAGCGGCCACAGGTGCAGCTCACGTTGTTGCGCAATGGCAAGGTGATGGACCTCGATGTGCCCACAGTGGCGCTGAACGGCATGGGTACTCGGCAGATTCTGCTGTGGGCCGGCGCAATACTGCAAAAACCGCAGCACGCCGCGTCCGCGCAGCGAGATATTCCGCCCACCGGCCTGCTGGTGGATTATTTCAATTATGGTTCACCCGCGAGCCGCTACGGTCTCATGCCGGGACAACGTATCACTGCCGTGGACGGCCAGCCCACACTGGACATGGACAGCTTCATCAAGGCGGTGAAGAACGAGAAGGACGGCGAAGTTGTGCGGCTCACGCTGCGCACCTGGGATAGCATGCCACAGGTCATTACACTAAAACTTGATCTGCGCTACTGGCCGACTTATGAAATCTTGTATGGCGCCGATGGTTGGCAGCGCAAGATGTTCTAGAAACAATCCCCGGATTGCGATCCCTCCGCTTCAATTCCTGAAGTCCCACTGGACTTTGAATATAAACTCGTTGCCTTGCGTGACTACCGGCTGGCCGAGGCCGTTGGTTTCGGTGACTTGGCCATGATTCCAGACCAGATAGATGTTGCTGGCCGAGCCCACGATCCAGCGCAGCCGCGTGTTGAAGCCCACACCCGGGATGCCGTTGGTGTATTGCGCCAGCGTGGAGACGTACAGATCGGGCGTGAATGAGTACGTGCCGCCAAAGGTGGACAAGCGCGTAACTCCATTACCCTGGGGTGAATAGTAAAAGAACCATTCCTGAGAAGCGTTGAGTTGCAGTTTGCCGGACGGTAGATTCCAGTTCAGATACACACCGGGATGGTGCGAGGTGCCGGCGTAGTAGGTACCTTGCGAGTCAATTAATTGGAAAACGAAAGGCTGCGCCTGAGGTGAGTTGAATGCCAGCCGCCGGCGGTTCCAGGTGTAACGGCCCGCGGGCACGGTGACTCCGGCCAGCGTGAAGGCCTGCGGTGGCGCGTCAAAATCGCGGTACACATCGAATTCCCAGTACCAGCCACCCTGGGTAAGCATCTGCGGGCCGAACCACCATTCGGACGTCTGTTTGCCGCCGTCCTGCGGGCCGAAGCCGTCAATTTCCGAATAGTGTCCGTCGAACCAGAAGCGGTGTACCCAGTTGAACCAACTGTCCGCCGCGGGCCGGGGTTGGTAAGCGGCTTCGGTGTAGTACTGGCGCGTGCCCGGCCGCGGCAGGAAGCCGAGCTCCGGATCGAGCGCATCCCCAAACACGTTGACCTGCGCGATGCCGTACCACAGATCATTGGGGTATTCGATGCCGGCGCCGTAACCGTTGGCGTTGCCCGCCGGTAAATTGCCGCCGGAATGTCCGCCCCAAGCGGACAGGTTGAGGTTCTTGTCGCCATTGAACGCAGCGGTTTTCCACAGTGCGTCCGTGCCGACGAAGGTGTTGCTGCTCACGCCTAGCGGATCGCCATGGGTGACGAGCGTGCCGACTTGCAGGTTTTGGTCCAGATTCCAGGTGCCACGGCCTACAAACAGGTTGGTGGCGTCGGACACCGCCGAGCCTGCCATCTGTGTATCCAGCAGCGCCAGTGAGCCGCTGTCTGATTGGCCAATCAGTTTGACACCTTCGTCGAGTGACACCGGGTTACCGTTGACCAGACCGATGCTGCGCGAATAGTAGGGCACGAAGTTTGAAACGTTGCTCAACTTGTAACCGAAGCTGAGCAGGTTGGAGCCTTGCAGGAAAAACTGACGTTTCTCGGGGAAGAACAGCGGAAATCGTCCGGTGTTGATGACCTGCTGATCGGCTTCGGCCTCGGCGAAGTCGGTGTGGTAGGTGAACAGGCCGGCGAGCGAAGGCGTGAAATTGTATTTCAGGTCGAAGCCCGCATTACTGGTGCTGCCGGCTCCGGTCTGTGATTTGACCAGACCGTACGGTTGAAAGTCCCAGCCTTTGCCCTGTTGCAGACCCTGCACACCGGTGAGCGTGCCTTCGCGCTGCAGATCGAGTACCGAGGAATCCAGCGTAGTGCCGGACCAGTTGAGCGTTAACAGATCTCGAGGCACGTTGCGGGTGACGTTGAAACCCCAGGCCGTCACGCCGTGGCCGAATTGCAAGCTGCGGGTATCAATGGCGATTTCGGCGGTCCAGCCGTGTGCGTTGCGTCGCACCGCCGCCTGCCAGATGCCGTCCCAGTTGTAGTCCACGCCATTGTTGCTGTTGATGGCCGGAGTAGGCGCCAGCAGACCATCGGCCATGGCGCCAGCCGCGTTCACCTGGAAGGCATAGGCCACGCGCCTGGTGCCGAAGCTGTCAATCACGAAACCGACGTAATCGTCATTGCCCTGGTTGCCGTCGCGCACCAGTGTGTGGGTGGCGATCCTCGACGGGTCTGGATCGTCGCAGATCACACCGATGTAGAGTGTATGGCCGTCATGTAACAGCAGGACCTTTGTGTGAAAAGGCGTTGGCTGGCCGGGATGCGGGCTCTGCTGGGTGAGATCTTCGATCACGCCGGCGTGCTGCCAGGCGGGCTCGTCCAGTTTGCCGTCAATAGTGATGGGGCCGGAGGCGGGCAGCACAGCGACCGTTGGCGCACTGGTGGATTCGGCCTGGATAGGGTGCGCGCAAAGAAACGCCAGGCAGAAGAAAGGCAGGGCGGAAAACCGGAGGCGTGGACGGTGCATGTAGTGTTTCCCTGGCGCGTGTTGCGTGATGGTTTTCTTTGGGGTGCGCTGGAGTTACAAAAGGTTTAGCGGAACAGAAGATTTTTTGCGTTGCGATTGGTCATCGGCGGATTATTGTAGGGGCGGCGATACTCGTCGCGATGATTTGAGCTTTAGAATCGCGATGGGGACCGTCGCTCCCACAGGCGGCTCTGCTCTTGCAGAGATACCGCTCCCGCAATCGGTGAAGCGGTTCACGGTACCCGCAGCGTGATGTTGCCGCTCAAGGTCCTGGCATTTACCTGGGCATCGCCATGACCGCTGACGAAGTGCAGCTCCACACCGGGACCATACTCGCTGGTGCGCTGCGGTTTGGGTCCAAAATTGTTGTCAATGTTGCCGCTGAAGCTGGAGATGTCGAAGCGTGCATCCGGAGTCTTGGGGAAAGTCAGCGACAGATTGCCACTGGTGCTGTTGAAGCTGTAATTGCCGGATTTGACGAGTGCGGCGGAGAAGTCCACGTTGCCGGAAGTGGAGCTTAGCCGCGCGCGGTTGAGGCGGCCCTGAAACACTTTGACAGTACCGCTGATGCTTTCGGCCTGTACATCGCCATCCACATCGCTGATTCTTACATCACCGCTGATACTGCGGCCGAGCACGTGGGCGCCGGGTGCGGAGCCGGTGACGGTTACTTCGCCGCTGACCGATTTGGCGCTGATATCGCTGTCATGCGAGTCGAGCGTCACGTTGCCGCTCACACTTTCCAGTTGAGCGCTGCCGCTGAGGCCGCGGGAGTCGATGTCGGCGCTCACGGTGTTGACCGTCAGGCGGCTGGCAACCGGGATCTGAATGGTCAAATCGGCCTCGGCATTGTTATGGGAATTCTCTGGATACACCGCACGGATTTCCAAGTCGTTTCCCGAACCGTGAAAATCGAGCTTCACACCGTCCGTGAGCGTGCCCGTGACCTGCACCTGGTTTTTATTCCAGCCTTGCACTTTGACTGTGCCGGCTATGTTGTTGACCCGCACCGTGGCATTGGCCTTAGCCGAGCGGGTTTCATTCATGGGCGTGCCACTGCTCACAGGATTCGCATAGACGGAATCGGCGACGAACAGCATCAACAGGAACAAGGCAATGTACGCAACAGACGACAGGAAAGAATAAATTGTGACAAGTAATGCGCGTTTCATATGAAAGTCCTCACAGTAGTTTGGGCCTGGGCTTGCTGGGCTTCGCTCATGAGCTGAGCTTCCTGATGATATAGACTGAACAACAGACCTTGCAGGTTTACATCGTTGGGATATTTTTTGAGTGCCGCCTGGGTGCGCAGGATGTCTTCATGCACTATGCGCAAGTTGTCCACCAGCGCGGTGCGCGCCTTAGGCGGCAGATTGATGTCACTGGAAAGCTGTGCCGCGAACTGGGCACGCAAATCGCCGATTTCAGCGGGGTTAGGAAGTGTCGCTGGCACGGTTATGGCGATCACCGGATTGCCGGGTGACGAAGTGCGCATGCTGAGGGTGGTGAACGTGGCTACCACGGCCACGACGATGACTGCGGCGGCCGTGCCGTAGCGCCAGGCATTGTGCTGCCAGGATTGTGTGCGTTGCCGCTCGATGCGCGCGGCGATGCCGGCCCAGAGGTCGCGCGCCGGCTCGATGGTGCGCGGGAGCTTGGCAATCACCGCATCCAGCCTGTCATCCGATTGCATGTTCATGTCTGTAACCTCGCTTGCAACAATTGCCGCGCCCGGTGCACATGCGCCTTGCAGGTGCCCGTGGCGATGCCGGTCATGCCGGCGATTTCCTCGTGGCTGTAGCCCTCGACGGCATGCAGTACGAAAACCGCACGCGCCGCTGGCGGCAGCGTGGCGATCAGCGTTTCCATATCCATGTTGGCTTCGGGCGCCTCGTCCGGTGCCGGCAGACTGTCCATGCGTTCCTCGCCGCCGGGGTGTACCAGTCGCAGATGCCAGCGCTCCAGCTTCAGGCGTTGCAGGGCCACGTTGATGGCGATGCGCGTCAGCCAGGTACCGAAACTGCTACCGCCGCGGAACCGGGCCAAACCGTCCCAGGCTCGCACGAAGGCGTCCTGGGTGCATTCCTCCGCGGCGCCCCGATCAGCCGTAATGCGCAGGCAGACGGCATACACCCGGCCTGCGTGCCTTCGGTAAAGCTGCTCGAATGCGGCCAGGTTGCCATCCTTGGCGCGAGCGGTCAGGGCTGCCGATCCGTCGCGGTCCGCGCTATGGATGTCCAAAGGAGTTATAGGCATGATGGCGGCTTCCATACCCATTTTGATTAAAGGGCTGCCGGAAAGGTTTAGAAGGTGCGGAAATATACATCGTGCCGGGGCTATTCTTGCGGCGCGGCCGCACCAAATCCCGTCGTTATTGTCCCAGCCTTACCGGCGCTTAGAGGTGGCGGGCGTTTCCAGAGTTTATCCAGGAGAACACTATGAAGAATCTTGTTTTGGCCGCTTTTTGTGCCAGCCTGTTGTGGACTGGCTATTCAGCAGCGCAGCCCTCCGGAAAGCTGGCGTATCCGGCCGCTGCCCGCGACAAGGTCGTGGACAACTACTTCGGCACCAAGGTGCCGGCGCCGTATCAATGGATGGAGAATCTGGACAACCCGGCGCTGCACAAATGGGTCGCGGAGGAAAATGATCTGACCGATGCGTATCTGGCGAAAATTCCGGTACGCGGCTGGATCAACCAGCGCCTCACCCAACTATGGGACTACGCCAAGGAAGGTACGCCGGACCAGCTCAGGAACGGTATGTTGTTTTTCCGGCGCAATTCAGGCTTACAAAATCAATCAGTGGTGTATGTGCAGACTTCGGCAGGCGCCAAGCCGCGCGTGTTGATTGATCCAAACAAGCTTTCGCCGGACGGCTCGACCGCGCTAGCGTTTGGCGTGCCCTCGCCGGATGGCCGCTATTATGCCTACGCGTTATCCCAGGGCGGTTCCGACTGGGAAACGGTCCATGTGCTGGATATCGCGACCGGGAAAGAGTTGCCGGACGCGGTGCATTGGGTGAAGTTTTCCGGGATTTCCTGGACCAATGACAATCGCGGCTTTTACTACTCGCGTTATCCCCAACCCCCCGAAAGCGAAGAAAGTCGTATCAACCAGAAAGTGGTGGATCAGAAGTTGTACTACCACAAGCTTGGCATGCCGCAATCTGATGACAAGCTGGTTTATCAGATGTCTGCGCATCCGGAGTGGGTCGTGGAAGGACAAGTCAGCGAGGACGGGCGCTATCTGTTCGTTGAAACGGTGAACGGCACTTCGCCCAACAACCAGTTGTACTACGCGGATCTGGGCAATCCGGACAAGCCCGATATCAGCGCGGCATTGCATCCTCTGTATACGAAGAACGATGCGGCATACAACCCGATTGGTCATATCGGCAGTACCTTGTATTTGCAAACGACCTTGGACGCACCCAAGGGCCGCATTGTCGCGGCTCTTTTCAACCGCCCCGACCCTTCCAACTGGCGCGTGGTGGTACCACAAGCCGAGGAGGTGCTGGCTAGTACTGCGATGACGGATGGGCGGATTCTCACCGATTACGAAATCGTGGCGAAAAGCCAGCTGAAGCTATTTAATACAGCGGGGAAATTGCTGCGCACACTTGCGTTGCCGACACTCGGCACGGTTGGTGGCATTTCCGCGCGCAACGACTCGAACACCGTGTATTACGCGTTTACCTCATTTCTCTATCCCACTACCCTGTACCGCTATGACGTCGCCGATGGCAAGACCTCGGCGTACTTCAAACCTGACGTAAAGTTTGATCCTGCGCCGTATGAAACCAAGCAGGTGTTCTACACCTCAAAGGATGGCACCAAGGTGCCGATGTTCATCGTTGCGAAGAAGGGTTTGAAGCTCGACGGCAGCCATCCGACCGTGCTCTACGGTTACGGCGGGTTTGATATTTCCATCACACCAGGTTTCAACCCGATGCTGCCTGTGTGGCTTGATATGGGCGGCGTATATGCAGTCGCAAATCTGCGCGGCGGCGGTGAGTACGGTGAAATCTGGCACAAGGCCGGTATGCTCGGCAACAAGCAGAACGTGTTCGATGATTTCGCCTGGGCTGCGAAATACCTGATCCACGAGGGCTATACCTCATCAAAGCATCTTGGCATCCAGGGCTATTCCAATGGCGGTCTGTTGACCGGCGCTTCGATTACCCAGCATCGAGAGCTGTTCGGCGCGGCCTACATCGGCCACGGTGTCCTTGACATGCTGCGCTACCAGAAGTTCTCGGGCGGCGCGCTATGGGCGCCCGAGTACGGCACCTCCAAAAACAAGCAGGCGTTCCAGTGGCTGATCAAGTACTCGCCGCTGCAGAACATCCACAAGGGCACCTGCTATCCACCGACCTTGATCACAACTTCGTGGGATGACGACCGCGTGGTGCCGAGCCACGAGTTCAAGTTCACCGCCAAAATCCAGCAGGTGCAAGCCTGTGCAAATCCGATCCTGTTGCGCACCACCGGCAGCACCAGCCACGTGTACATGCCGACCGACAAGCAGATCGCGCAAACTGCCGACGTGTGGGCGTTCGAGGCGTACAACCTTGGGATTACCATGGTGCTGGATAAGAAATAGTGTTGCTCGTGTAGGTTGGTGTGAGCTCTGCTGACTCTAACCTACATGATGAATTAGGCGTTACCGAAAATATCACATGTCCATGAATATTGACCATATTTCAAATTGGCTTGATCAGCATATCTGGCCGCAAATTCAGACGATGATGTTAAGGGATGCTTATTTCAAACTGATGGGGTACGCCCATAAACTCACGGGTGAATTCAATGGCCCGATCGGCGAACTTATCCAAGCTGGATACGTTACCATGCAGACTGTTACGATTCGCCGCCTGTGTGATGGTCGCCGAGATGTAATATCACTGCGTCGGGCACTGAT
>JBOIBC010000006.1:0-14214 GCA_050739295.1 Gammaproteobacteria bacterium | reverse complement strand
CGCTTGCAGTCAGCGCTGATTGCCAAGGCCGCCGAAGGCGTGCCGGTGTATTTTCTTTACGACGGTATCGGCAGCCATGCTCTTCCGGAAAGCTATGTTGCCAAATTGCGCGATGCCGGCGTGCAGGCACAGGAATTTCTTATCCGGCGGCGCAGCTTCATCAATCGCTACCAGTTCAATTTCCGCAACCACCGCAAGATCGTGGTGGTGGACGGCGAACGGGCATTCGTCGGCGGCCACAACGTGAGTGACGAATACCTCGGACTCAAACCACCCCTGAGCCCCTGGCGGGACACGCACATCGAGATAGCCGGGCCGGCGGTGGCAGGCATCCAGCTCACGTTCGTGGAGGATTGGTACTGGGCCACCGGGCACGTGCCAATACTGCGCTGGCAACCCACGTCACAGCCATCCAACATGCATTGCCAGGTGGTGCCCAGCGGACCCGCAGACGCGCAGGAGACCTGCGCGCTGTTTTTCGTACAGGCCATCAACGCCGCACGCACGCGCCTGTGGATCACCACCCCCTATTTGATACCGGATGAGGCGGCATTCACGGCGCTTAAACTTGCGGTGCTGCGTGGCGTGGACGTGCGCATCCTGATCCCGAGCCGTGCCGACCACTTCATCGTATTCAACGCTTCCAGCCTGTATGCCCACGAAGCGGTAAGCGCCGGCATCAAAGTGTATCGCTACCAGCCCGGCTTTCTGCACCAAAAAGTGTTGCTCATTGATGAGGATGCGGCAGCCGTAGGCAGTGCCAATCTCGACAACCGCTCGTTCCGGCTCAACTTCGAGCTTACCGTCCTGACCGTGGATCCGGGTTTCGCCGCGCAGGTAGCCGCCATGCTGGAGGCGGATTTCGCGCAGGCGCGACGCGTCGAGCCTGCAGAATACACGGATGCCGCGATACCGCGCCGGGTGCTGATGGGTGTGGCGCGTCTGTTCGACCCGATTTTGTGATGCGTGTGTGTTGCCGTTGGTAAGCACATCGCCTTGGGCTAAACTTGGCCAACTTTTCACATACCGACCCCTCGCCACCCTCTTGGAGAAGCTGTATGCGTACCATCTCAGTCATCGCACTGTTGTTACTGGTTTCCGGATGGTGCCATGCCGCACCGCAACCCCCGTTGCTGCTGCAAACCCCGAGTTTGTCAAAGACCGAGATCGCATTTGCCTACGGTGGCGATATCTGGATTGCACCGCGCAACGGCGGCGACGCGCAGCGGCTGGTGGCCGGCAACGGCCTGGCGAGCGGACCGGTATTTTCGCCCGACGGCAGCCAGGTGGCCTATGCGGCGGACCAAGCCGGCAATACCGATGTATACGTGGTACCGGCCGCCGGCGGTGAACCGCGGCGGCTCACGTGGTATCCGGGTCCGGATGTGGCGGTGGGCTGGACCCCTGACGGGCGTGCCGTGCTGTTCCGTTCGCATCGGGACAGTAACACCGATTCCGACCGGCTGTTCACCGTGCCAGTGCATGGCGGATTCCCCACGGAACTGCCGTTGTCCATGGCCGAGGATGGTTCCTACTCGCCCAACGGCTCGCAACTTGCCTACAGCCCGGTGTTCCAGTGGGAGCCGGACTGGAAAGGCTATCGCGGCGGCCAGACCACGCCCATCTGGATTGCACGGCTGTCAGATTCAAGCGTGGTGAAAATCCCGCGCGACAACTCCAACGACCGCAATCCCATGTGGGTCGGCAACACGGTGTATTTTTTGTCGGACCGCGACGGGCCGGTGACGCTGTTCGCCTACGACACACAAAGCGGCAAGGTCACGAAACTGTTAGACAATACCGGTTTCGATATTGATTCCGCCGCGGCGGGCCCCGGCGCGATCGTGTATTCGCAGATGGGCCAACTGTATCTGTTTGATCTGAACACGCATGTATCCACGTCGGTGAGGTTGCGTGTGGCAGGCAACATGCCACAGCTCACGCCACATTTCGTGAACGTGGCGAAACAGATTGCCAATGCCGGCATCTCACCTGCCGGTGTGCGCGCGGTGTTTGAAGCCCACGGCGATATCCTTACGGTGCCGGCGGACAAAGGCGACATTCGTGACATCACCTCGACACCCGGCGTTGAAGAGCGCGACCCGGCCTGGTCGCCGGACGGCAAATCCGTGGCGTATTTCTCCGATGCTTCCGGCGAATACCAGCTTTACATCCAGGACCAGGACGGATTGAAAGCACCACGTGCGATTTCGCTTGGCAAGCCACCATCTTTCTTCTATTCGCCCACTTGGTCGCCCGACAGCAAGAAGATCGCCTATAGCGACAAGCGCCTGAATCTCTGGTACGTGGACCTGGCGCATCCGGTGCCGGTGAAAGTAGACACCGATCTGTTCGACACGCCGCTGCACGAGTTTGACCAAACTTGGTCGCCCGACGGCCAATGGCTCGCCTATACCAAGCAACTGCCCAATCATCTGCGCGCGGTGTTCGTATACTCGCTCGCCACCGGCAAGGCCACGCAGGTGACGGATGGCATGAGCGACTGTCTGTATCCGGTGTGGGACAAGAACGGCAAATATCTGTATTTCACCGCCAGCACCGACATGGGCCTTAGCACCGGCTGGCTCGACATGACCAGTGAGGCGCATCCGATCACGCGCAGTGTGTATGTGGCGGTATTGCGCTCTGACCTGCCGTCGCCCATTGCGCCGGAAACCGGTGATGAAAAAGTCGCGGAGCCATCCAAGCCGGCAGACGACAAAAAAGACAAAAAGAAAGACGAGGTGGCGGAGAAACCCGCGGACGTGCACATAGATTTCAGCGGCCTGTTACAACGCACCCTGGCGCTGCCGATTCCACCCGCGAACTACGTAGGCCTCGCTGCGGGCAAATCCGGCGAGCTGTATCTGCAGGAAGCGCCGCTGGTATTCCTGGGCAACGGCCCGACGCCGGTCAGCGTCCAGAAATTCGATCTCAAGGAGCGCAAAACCGAGAAGCTGCTGGGAGGTGTGACGGCCTTCGCCTTGTCATTCAACGGCGAGAAGATGCTCTACGGCATCAAGGATAATTGGTTTATCGCCAAGACCGATGCACCGCCGAAGCCCGGCGACGGCCAGCTCAAGACCGCGGACATGCAGGTATGGGTGGTACCACGCGAAGAATGGCAGCAGATGTACCGCGAGGTATGGCGCATCGAGCGGGACTTCTTCTACGACCCGCACTATCACGGCCTGGACATCGCCGCAGCTGAAAAACGTTTCGCGCCGTATGTGAACGGCATCGCCAGTCGTGATGATCTGAACTTCCTGTTCCGCAAGATGCTGTCCTACATGTCGGTCGGACACATGTTCGTGCGCGGCGGCGCGGAACCGGAAATGAAGAAAGTCTCCGTGGGATTGCTGGGTGCGGACTACACCGTGGCACACAATCTTTACCGCTTCAGCAAGGTGTACAGCGGTGAGAACTGGAACCCGCAGTTGCAGGCGCCGCTCACCCAGCCGGGTGTAAATGTGAAAGCCGGTGACTATCTGCTGGCGGTGAATGGCCGCAGGCTCACGGCCGCCGATAATCTCTACAGCTTCTTCCTGGGCACCGCCGGCAAACAGACAGTGCTGCGCGTCGGTCCTGACCCGGATGGTGCGCATGCACGCGATGTGACCGTGGTACCGGTGGCCAGCGAGTTTGCCCTGCGCAATCTCGACTGGGTCGAGGGCAACCGCCGCAAGGTGGATGAGCTGAGCGGCGGCAAGCTCGCTTACGTCCATCTGCCGGATACCGCGGGTGGCGGCTTCACCAACTTCAACCGCTATTACTTCGCCCAGACCGACAAACAGGGCGCGGTGATTGACGAGCGCTACAACCACGGCGGCCAGTTGGCGGATTACATCGTGGATTACCTGTCGCGCAAACCCATGAGCCGCGTCGCCACCCGCGAGGGCGAAGACTACACCGAGCCGACCCAGGCCATCTTCGGTCCCAAGGCCATGCTCATCAACCAGTTCTCGGGTTCCGGCGGCGACGCGCTGCCGTGGTATTTCAAGCGCATGGGCATCGGCCCACTCATCGGCATGCGCACCTGGGGCGGGCTCGTGGGCATCGGCGGCTATCCGCCGCTCATGGACGGCGGCCGCATCACCGCGCCGCGCTGGGCGATTTATGGATTGCACGGTCATTGGGAAGTCGAGAATCACGGCATCGCGCCCAACATCGAGGTCTGGCAGAACCCGAAGCTGGTGCGCGAGGGGCACGATCCACAACTGGAGAAAGCGGTACAAGTGCTGATGCAAGAATTGCGCGAACATCCCGCGCCAGTATTTCCGCGGCCGCCTTATCCCAACCATCACCCGGTGTTGCCGCCGCCGTCAGGGTAGTAACAACCAAACCGATCGGCATTAGACCTCGGGCTGTCGTTCTGGCAGCCCGAGGTTCCTTTGCCTGAGATGAATCAGCCCGCTATACCGATCCCTCAGCCGATGTGGACATAGACGTTGCAGCGACCGCACGTTGGGCAAAAAAAGCCACGATCAAACCGAAAAGGATCATCGCCAGCAGATTTTCAGCAATCTTCAGCATATCGGAACTTGGTTTGAACGGTGCCGCGGACAAGGGTACGACCACGTAGTTCATGACTATAAGGATCACCGCGCCATAACCCACGCCCATGGGAATCCAGCGCTGCCGCAGCCTGGTGAATCTATACGTTCCAAGCATGTAGATTGCCGCAATTAAAATACCCATGGCCCACTGCAGTCCGAGTCCCAGCAATGCAGCGGGTACCCCTTCATGAAAAGCGGCTTTCCCGAGCAGTCCACTGGCGATGGCACGTAGAATTACAATCGGGCTTAACCAATTGATCAGGGAAGCGGCACCGATATCAATGGTACCGGCAATGAAGCCGCCGAGCAGCACCGCTGCCATCGGAGTAAGGTGCATGCTTTTCATTTCAGTCCTCGCTGCTGCAAAACTGCCGCACACAAGCTCAGAGAACTATAGCGGTTCACCGCCACGGTTCGTTTACAATCTCCTGAAATACGCCTGATTTATTTCTGATGAGAAGGCTAATAGTTCCATACTCAAGACAGGTCTATTTAACCGCCCGCCGGGCCAGGCGATTGATTTGTCATCATCATGCTGAGCTTCCAGTCACCGGATTGTTTCTTCCAGATAGAAAGATATTTGCCGTAAGCGGCCGTGGCCTGACCTGTCGTGTTAATGCCAGTGAGTGTGTAGATGCCCCAGGTATATCCAAGATCACCGGACGCGTCAGCGCCCTGTATGCTCCAGCTCAGGGTGGTGCCAGCGGGTAAATTCTGCAGGCTCTGTTCAATCGTATTCTTGCTCTGAATCGCCGCGCGATTTTCCGGCAGCAGTAATGCGTCATCGAGTGCGTATTGGCTGAATGCAGCCGCGAATCCCCGCTGCGCGGAGAGTGCGGAAAAGGCATTATCGACGCGCATGAGCGACTGAGTAGCGGCGACAGCGGCATCGTTACTGCCTTGGCAGCCAGTCAACAGGACTACCAGCGCCGCACCGAAAAAGAATGGGTAAATATAAATAAGTCTCACAATAATCTCCTGTTTGCGTATTTTGATATGGACGGCTTCCGGTTTTTAGCATAATGTAATTTGTAAGGAGGAGCTCATGCCGAACGACCAACCGATTCCGATCCGCGAACTGCCGACACGCAGCCTGGTGCAGAAGGTCGGCGCCGTCATCGCCGAAGCCAATCGCATCATTCTCGGCAAGGAGGCGCAGATCCGTTTGAGCCTGGTGTGCCTCATCACCGGCGGACACCTGCTCATCGAGGACATTCCCGGCGTAGGCAAGACCACCTTGGCGCAGACACTGGCTCGATTATTGGGGCTGACATTCCAGCGCATCCAGTTCACCAGTGATCTACTGCCGGCCGATATTATCGGCGCATCAATATACGAACGCCAAAGCGGCGAGTTCCGCTTCCACCCGGGGCCTGTGTTTGCGCATCTGGTGCTGGCCGATGAGGTGAACCGCGCGACTCCCAAGGCCCAGAGCGCGCTGCTGGAGGCCATGGAAGAGCGCCAGGTGACCGTGGACGGCGTCACGCGTCCGCTACCCCAGCCGTTCTTCGTCATCGCCACCCAAAACCCGCTGCACCAGGTGGGCACCTTCCCATTGCCGGAATCCCAACTCGACCGCTTTCTCATGCGTATCGGCCTGGGTTATCCAGGTGAACAGGCGGAACGGGATCTGCTGCAGGGCCGCGACCGGCGCGAACTGCTGCGCGATCTGCGGCCGGTGTTGAGCGCGCCGGAATTGCTGGCCTTGCGCAGCGCCGCGCTTCAACTCCATGTGTCCGATGCGTTGCTGGATTATCTGCAAGCGCTGGTGCGTCACACCCGCGAAGCGCCGCTGTATGAAAACGGTCTGTCCCCACGCGCCGCTATCGCGCTCAAGCACGCGGCCCAGGCATGGGCGCTGCTCATGGGACGCGCTGGCGTCATACCCGAAGATTTGCAAGCGGTCCTGCCGGGAGTTGTGGGTCATCGCCTGCGCCTGAAATCCACACATGAAAGCAGCGCCTCGGCAAGTGTGGCGAAAGAATTGCTCGACGCGGTGCCGATTCCCTAAAAAAGTACTGAGTGCCGTGTGCTGAGTGCTGAGTAAAACCGCACATGTTTTTCTTCACGCAGCACGCAGCACGCAGCACTCAAAACGCAGCACCTGGTCTCACATGTTCGCAAGTACGCGTAATTCTCTGAATCGCTGGATTCAAGCCTGGGCGCGCCGCCGTCAAGGCCCGGACGGCGATGTGGTACGTCTGGACCGCCGCCGTATTTATATCCTGCCAACCCGTCAGGGGCTGCTGTTCGGCGCCACACTATTCGTGATGCTGCTGGGCTCCATGAACTATTCCAACAGCATGGGATTCATGCTGACTTTCGTGCTCACCGGCCTGGGTTTCGTGGCCATGCACGCCTGCCATGCCAATCTTGCCGGGCTGGAAATCAGCGCGGGTAAAGCACCGCCGGTGTTCGCCGGTGAAACTGCGCGCTTTCATCTGCATGTCACCAACCCGGGACGTGCCGCGCGCATCGCGATCACGTTGAGTGCCGCTGCCGGCGACACCACCATCACGGGTGACGTGGAAGCCGTGGATCACGGCAGCGTGGCGGTACCGCTGGCGACGGATAAACGCGGCTGGCTGAAACTGGACCGGCTGGTGGTGGAAACCACGTATCCGTTCGGTCTGTTTCGTGCCTGGAGCTGGATGTACATGAATCTGCGGGTGCTGGTGTATCCGAAGCCGGCGGACGATTTTCCGTCCCTGCCACCACCACAAGGCGGACGTGGCGGCGGCCGGCACACAGGCCGGGGCGAGGAAGATTTCAGCGGTCTGCGCGCTTACCGTTTCGGCGATTCGCCGCGGCACATTGCCTGGAAGGCGTCAGCACGTGAACAAAAGCTGCTCACAAAACAATTTGCTGGCAGCGGCGAAGAACAGCGCTGGCTGGACTGGGAAGCGCTGACGGAACTTGAACAGGAGGAACGCCTGTCGGTGCTGTGCCGCTGGGTGCTCATGGCACATGCGGAGAATCTGAACTACGGTCTGCGCCTGCTGAATCAGCAGATTCCCGTTTCCGGCGGCGACGCACACCGGGACCGATGCCTCAAAATGCTGGCTTTGTTCGGTCTACGGGACGAACGTCATTCGTGAGCGCGATCATTCCCATGAATTTTGATACACGTCTGGAGCGCATGCGTCTGTTATGGGTGCTTGCCTCCTTGCTCGTCATGGCACTGCCGCATACCCTGCATCTTGCACCCTGGATCGTGTTTGCTGCTGCCCTGATCGTGCTCTGGCGATTGGCGGTCGCGTACCGTGGCTGGCCGTTGTTCAACCGTTACACACGCATCGGTTTTGGACTGCTGGCATTCCTCGGCGTGTTTGCCACCTACCGCACCTTGAACGGACCGGAAGCCGGCACCGCGCTGCTCATCCTGCTGGCGGCACTGAAACTCATGGAAGCCAAAGGCCTGCGGGATTATTTTCTGGTGATGGTGATCACGCTGTTCATCGGTATCGCAAATTTCCTCTACGATCAGACCATCCCGCTCGCCATCTACATGATTCCGGCCGTTTGGCTGGCAATCACCGCGTTGCTCAACGTGGCCCATCCGGATGTGAGCCGTACACCCTTCCTGTCGGTGAAAATCGCGGCCCGGTTATTGTTGCCCGCATTGCCGCTCGCCGCCGTGTTGTTCCTGTTTTTCCCGCGCATCCCCGGTCCTTTGTGGGGGCTGGCCCTGCCGCAGCACTCGGCCACGACCGGTCTGTCCACCAAGATGACGCCGGGCAGCTTGAGCAAGCTGGCCCAATCCGACACCATCGCCTTCCGGGTCAAGTTCCTGAGCGCCATACCGCCCCGCCGGCAACTCTACTGGCGCGCGCTGGTGCTGCACGACTACGACGGTGAAACCTGGACTACCGGCAATACCTTGCTTAGATCAAAAGGGATGCTTTCCACGCACGGCGCGCCGGTACGCTATCAGATGACTCTGGAACCCAATGACCTGCACGTGCTCTACGCCCTTGATCTCCCGTTACAAGTGCCCGATAACACACATTTGACCAGCGACTACGAACTGATCACGCAGCAAGCAGTCACGGAACGCAAACTGTATCAGGTTACGTCCTACACGGATTACCGTTACGGAAACAATGAACCGGAATGGGTGCTGCGCCGTGACCTGGATTTGCCGGCGAATGTAGACCCACGCGCACGTGCACTGGCGAAGCAATGGAGTGCCGGCGCTGCGACGCCTCAGCAAATCGTCCAGGATGCCTTGCGTATGTTCCACGACCAGCCGTTCCGCTACACCTTGCAGCCCGGCGTACTCACCGGCCCGAACCGCATTGACGAATTCCTGTTCGATACCCGTCGGGGTTTCTGCGAACACTATGCCAGTGCCTTTGTATTCCTGATGCGCGCAGCCGGCATACCCGCGCATGTAGTCATCGGCTATCAGGGCGGGTTGCAAAACCCGCTGGACGGTTATTACGTCGTGCGCCAGGAAGACGCCCACGCCTGGGCGGAAGTCTGGTTGGCGAATCGCGGCTGGGTGCGCGTGGATCCGACCGCCGCCGTGGACCCGGCGCGGGTGGATGAAGGTCTGGCCGCGGCCCTGCCCGCCAGTGAAGTGCCCGGCTATTTTTTCAACGCCCATCCCTGGGTCGGCAATCTGCGCGATACCTGGGACGCGGTCAACAACGGCTGGAACCAGTGGGTGCTGGCTTACGGTCCTGAATTGCAAAAGCATTTTTTCAACAAGATAGGTCTGGATTACGGCAACTGGCTGCAACTCGCATTGGTACTGCTGTTGCTCATCGGCGGAATCCTGATTCTGATCTGGCTGGCGCTCCGCTGGCACCATCGCACACCACCGCCGTCCGCCGTGCTGCGAGATTACCGGCGCTTCTGCAACAAGCTTGCCAAATGCGGTTTAGGCCGCCAAACCAGCGAAGGACCGCTGGATTATGCCAGGCGCATCAGCCGCACGCGGCCTGATCTAGCCGAGCAGGTGAAAGCAATCACGTCGCTGTATATCAATCTGCGATATGTGGGAATGGATGGTACGCAAGAATTCAGGCGTCTGGTCCAGGCTTTCCGGCCTCAAAACTCATAAGATAATAAAAGACTCGGCGGATTCTCCTGAGGCGCAGACCTGCAAGCCATAGATTCAGGTCAGCCGCCCTACTACGCGCTTGCACGGGGACGACATCGCGATAGAAGCAGTTTTCAAGCTGCCCGTTGTGGGCTGATTCAGGCGGCATCCGGTTCGGTGGGTTCGCTCTGGAAGCCTTTCACCAGTCGGTCGAACAGCAATCCATAGGCTATGGCCAATGGGATCGAAACAATGGCTGCTGCTGCCATCAGTGACTGCCAGTAGTAGATATCACCGCGAATCAGTTCGGTTGGGACGCCGGCACTCACCGTGCGGCTGGCTGTGGAGCTGACGAAAATCGCCGCGTAGATATAGTCGCTGAGCGAAAGTGCAAACGCGAACACGACGCAGGTGGCGATGCCCGGCAGCGAGAGCGGCAGTGCCACGCGCAGAAATGTCTGCCAGCGGCTGTAGCCGTCAATCAACGCTGCTTCCTCCAGTTCGCGCGGCATGGATTTGAAGAAACCCAGCAGCAACCAGGTACAAAACGGTACGGTGATGGTCGGGTAAACCAATACCAGCGACCATACGGTGTTTGCTGCCTGCAGGAATGTGACGATCCGATACAGAGGGATGAACAGTAGGGTTGGCGGAATCAGATACACGAGGAAAATGGCGATGCCGGAGCGTTCGCCCCAGCGCCCTACCAACCGCGACAGGCTGTAGGCTGCTGGCACCGAAAGCAGCAGCGTGATGATCACCACGATCACGCCGATAAACAGGGAATTCCACAGGAAAATAGGGTAATTGGTGCCGGTAAACAGGAAAGTGATGTTCTTGAGCGTCGGCGACAGGTTGTAGATAAATGGGTTATTGGCAACGTTGTACAGATCACCGTCCTGCTTGAAAGCGGTGATCACCATCCAAACCACTGGGAAAACTGCGAACAACGTAAATAGCAGCAGCCCCAAAATGAATCCTAGCCGGCGTAACAGTGGTTTCACGCAGGGACCTGCTAAGTTGACTCGGCGCGGTATGCCATGCGCAGCGCCAAAATAGCGCCAGCCAGCAATACCGGGAACATGAACAAGGCAACCGCCGCGCCCTCGCTGAGCGCGCCGCCTTCGATACCCTTGAGGTATGCCCAATAAGGCAATACTTGGGTGGTGTAGCCCGGGCCGCCACGGGTGGTAAGCGCCACCACCGTCATGTCGCCGAACACCAAAAGCGCCGTGAACATGGCGGCCACGACGAGAATCGGCAACAGGGCGGGTATGGTGATGTGAAACAAAGTACGGAAGAAACGCGCACCGTCCACTTCTGCCTGCTCAAAGATGTCGCGCGGGATCGAGGTGCGCCCGGCAAGCACGATAATCGTGGCAAGCGGCAGCAGTCGCCACACATTGATGGCGATGATCGCACCCAGGCCAAGCCATTCACGACCGTAATAGTACAGATGATTCGCCGGCCCAAAGATGGTTCCCGGTCCGAGCAGGTGCGCGTGGCGCAGCAGCCAGTCAACGGGGCTAAATTCCGAGTCCAGCAGCCACAACCAATCCACCGAAGCGAGCGACACCGGCATGGCCCATGGCAGGATCAGCAGGATCTGCAGCAGCCATTTACCGCGAAAATCGCGCACCAGGAGCTCCGACTCCGCGGTAGCCAACACCAGCGTCAGTACCAGCGTTGCCAGCGTGACAATGATGCTGTTGCGCAGTGCGAGGGGGAAAGCCGACTCGTGCAGCACCCGAACGAAATTGCTCAGCCCGACGAAGTGATGGATGCTAGGGTCGCCGACGGTGGCGCTCGTCAAGCTGAGGGCGATGGCTAGAAAAAACGGAATGCCCACCAGCACCGCGATATATATCAGCGCGGGGGCCAACATGACTCCGCCCAGCACACCATCACGGTCACCCACGCCGATACGCGGGGTGGTTTCAGTGTCGGGCATCGTCCACCCGCAGACCGGTGGCCGAGTCAAAAAAGCGTAATCGCTCAGGCGACACTGCGAAATCACGCGTCTCGTCGACACACAGCATGGCGGCTACCGCCGGCGGGACTTTGGCAAGCAGTTTCTGCGATATCGCACCGTTTCGAAGTTGGCCATACACCAGCCACTCGGCGCCAAGAAACTCAAGCTGGGTGATGTGCATACGCAGATAGAGCGCGCCACCGTCCGCCGTGACTGGGACTGGGAGAAGATGCTCAGGACGGAATCCGATAATGCGCCCATCACGCTCCAGCAGGTTCATAGGTGGTGAGCCGAGGAAACCTGCCACAAAAGTATCGGCTGGATTGTCATACAGTTCTTGGGGAGTACCTAGCTGACGTACGCGACCGCGTTGCATGATAGCGATGCGGTCGCCCATACCCAGCGCTTCGAGTTGATCATGGGTGACGTACACGGTGGTGACGGCGGTGCGGTCGTGCAACTGGCGCAATTCGCTGCGCGCCATGGTACGCACCTGGGCATCTAGGGAACTGAGCGGTTCGTCGAAAATGAACAACGCCGGGTCGCGTACCAGCGAGCGCGCCAGAGCCACTTTCTGTTTCTCGCCGCCGGACAGCCGCGCCGGTCGGCGTTTCATCAGGGCTTCGATGCCCATGAGGCCAGCCGCCCATTTGACCTTGGCATCGCGTTGTGCACGCCGCATGCCGCGCGCCTTGAGTGGAAACGCGATGTTCTGGGCCACCGACATGTGCGGATAGAGCGCATAGCTCTGGAAGACCATGGACACGTTACGGGCCCGTGGAGGCAGGTGCGTAACCGCCTGCCCACCAATCAACACCTCGCCGGCACTCGGCAGTTCCAGGCCCGCGATCATGCGCATGAGTGTGGTTTTGCCACAGCCAGATGGCCCCAGGATCGCCAAAAACTCGCCCTCGGCAATGGCAAGATCGATGCCGTCCACCGCGTGAATGCTGCCGTATTGTTTTTGTATGCCCCGCAGCTCAAGCGTCGCCATGAACCAAACTCCCCCTTTTTCAATACCTCACTTGGCGGGACAGCCGATGTAACCCTTGGCTTTCCACTTGGCGACGATATTGTCGATCTGGGCGGCGGTGTCTTTCACGGCCTGTGCCGGGGTTTTCTCGCCGCGCGCCGCCTGCGCCATCATGGTGGATAGCAAATGGGTATTATAGACCTCGCTCACCGCCGGGTTGGCGACTCCAGGATAGCCAGGCCATGCGGTCCACTGCGCCGCGTTACGAAGCACCTCGAGTTTATTGGCGGGTACCGAACCCCACGGATCATGATCCAGCCAGCCGCCCTTCTCCCAAAGCTGCGGCACTGTCTTGGAAAACGCTGGGAAGTTATATAGCTCGCTCTCGTACGTGGCCCAGCTGTAGTTGGCACTGAGATCCAGCAGAAATTTCTTCGCAGCCAGTTTCTGATCGTGCTTGCTCACGTATTTGGGCATCACATAAATGAACCACACATGCGAAGTCTGGTGCACTTGGCCATCCGGTCCTTTGAGACCTGGGCTAAAGCCGGTGTCCTCGGCATTTTTTTCATTGGTTCGTTGTGCCGTGCGGTAAAAAGAGATGGAGTTCTGTATGTAAGATGCCTGGCCTGAGACGAACGCCTGATTGTTAGAAGCCGGATTCCAGGCGAACACCTCGGGGGTCTCGGCATTTTTGAACAGCTTCGTCTGGTACTCGACCGCCTTGAGGACTTGCGGCGAGTCGAGCGCTCCCTCGCCACACTTGTTAAACAAAGAGCCGCCGAATGACCAGATCAGCGAACGCGCATAGAACTCGGAATCCAGTTCCGGTGACATGCCAACGCCTACCGATATACCGGTCTTCTGGAAGATCTTTACGCCGCCGTCATACAGGTCCGCGTAGGTCCTGGGGCCATTCGGATATCCGGCAGCCTTCCAAAGCGACACACGGTAATCACCCGGATCCGGCACCCAACCGTGGCAGTAGCCATACCACATGTGCTTGATCGGCAGATAGCTCTGGCTGGTGCATACGGCTTCCTGCTTGCCGAAGGTTCGTTGTGCTGCCTCGTTGACGTCGTTGAGATTCTGTAAACCCTGAATGAAGGAGGCAGGCGTCGCTATCATCTCGAACAGATCGGAACCCTTGCCGGCCGCTACAGCCGCAGCCAATGTCGGCACCAGGTCACCAAGGTTGATATGCTGCACGACTACCTTGACGTTGTTATGTTTGCCCCAGTCCTGTGCATACTGATCGAACCATTTGTCGTAGCGTGGCACGAAATGGCTCCATTGGGTGATGGTGAGCGTAGTCCCAGCCGGGAACGTAGTCGGAAAACTCAGGGAGCCGAATTTGGAGGGAAAATGTACCGGGGTGGGCTGTATTCCCGATGGTGTAGCGGCGGCCATCGTCGCAACCGACAGCAATAGGGTGAAAATTCCGATCAGGAATTGTGATAGATATTTGTTCATGACTGACCTCCTTAACCTTAAGCTAGAGTTAATCTTTATGTCACAACGATTCGTTGTATCAACCTTACCGGGCGTCCATCCCTGGACGCCGGTTGATACGCTAAAGCGGCAATCGCTTTATAACTAGAAATGATAGATCGCACTCACGGAGAACTGATTACCCCCCGTGGATGTAATGGCTGGGGCGGTTGCC
>JBOIBC010000005.1:0-19451 GCA_050739295.1 Gammaproteobacteria bacterium | reverse complement strand
CGGCATCATGCAGGCGGCGCTCGACGTGACGCTGCCCTACGTGCGTGAGCGCAAGCAGTTTGGCAAACCCATCGGCGAACACGAAATCATGCAGGCCAAGCTCGCCGACATGTTCGTGGCGCTGCAAACCGCGCGAGCCTTCACCTACCGCACCTGTGAGCGTTTCGACCGCGGCGAAGATCCACGCGAAGACGCAGCTGCCTGCCTGTTGTTCGCGTCCGAAAACGCCGTGAAAGTATCCTTGGAAGCCATCCAGAGTCTGGGCGGCAACGGTTATATCAATGAATACCCCACCGGCCGCCTGCTGCGCGACGCCAAGCTCTACGACATCGGCGCCGGCACGAATGAGATTCGACGGATGTTGATTGGAAGGGAACTGTTTAATAGTAAATGAGTAGTACTGCGTGCTGAGTGCTGCGTACTGCGTCGAAAGATTCGTGGTTTTCACACGCAGGACGCAGGACGCAGCACTTGTTACAGGTAATGATAGAGGAATGTGCTTATGCCAAATGATTCTGTCGTCATCGTCGCCGCCCGCCGCACCGCCATTGGTTCCTTCCAGGGCCAGTTCGCACCGGTGAGTTCTCCACAGCTGGGCGCTACCGCCACCAAAGCGGCGGTGGCTGATTCCAAAGTGAAACCGGAAGACATCAGCGAAGTCATCATGGGCTGCGTGCTGCCGGCCGGTCTCGGCCAAGCACCCGCGCGCCAGGCATCCATCGCCGCCGGTATCCCGAAATCCGTGGGCTGCACCACCATCAATAAAGTCTGCGGCTCCGGCATGAAGGCCGTGATGATGGGCCACGATCTGATTGCTGCGGGCTCGGCGGACATCGTGCTGGCCGGCGGCATGGAATCCATGACCAACGCACCCTACCTGATCCCTGGTGCGCGCGCCGGTTTGCGCATGGGACACCAGCAGATCCTGGATCACATGTTCTTCGATGGTCTGCAGAACCCATACGATGGGCTGATGATGGGCGCGTTCGCTGAACTGTGCGCCGAGAAATTTCATTTCACCCGCGAGCAGCAAGACGCCTTCGCCATCGAATCCGTGAAGCGTGCCCAGCGCTCAATAAAGGATGGCATCTTCAAGGCCGAGATTGCGCCGGTCACGGTCAAGGATCGCAAGGGCGAGCGCGTGGTGGATACCGACGAAGAACCGGGCCGCTGCGACATCAGCAAGATTCCGGCGCTCAAGCCAGCGTTCAAGAAGGACGGCGGCACCGTGACCGCCGCCAGCTCCTCTTCCATTTCAGACGGCGCCGCTGCATTGGTGCTGATGCGCGAATCGGAAGCCAAAAAGCGCGGATTGAAACCGCTGGCGCGTATCATCGGGCATGCAGGCTTTGCCCAGGAACCGGCCTGGTTCACCACCGCGCCGGTGGGTGCCATTGACAAATTACAGAAGCAGCTCGGCTGGTCTGAAAAAGACGTTGATCTGTACGAGATCAACGAAGCCTTTGCCGTGGTCACCATGGCCGCCATGCACGAACTCAATCTGCCGCATGCCAAAGTGAACGTGAACGGCGGCGCCGTCGCATTGGGTCATCCCATCGGCTGCAGCGGTGCGCGCCTCATCGTCACCTTGCTCTACGCCCTCAAGGCCCGCGGTCTAAAGCGCGGCATTGCCTCGTTGTGCATCGGCGGCGGCGAAGCGACGGCGATTGCAGTGGAGATACTCTAAAATATTTTTTGCATCAGAATTAATCGGGCGATTTCCTGCTATTCATGGTTACAGCAGGAAGATTGACATGTTCACGTCGTATGCCATAACCGAACATACGCGCGGGGATGTGCCGGACCACGCGGAAGTGCAGCAAAGCACGTAGCCACACCGGAATTCGGGTTGGCCGGCCACTTTGCTCAAGGACACGCGAGATGACGCGCTTTTGCATCGCGATCTGCACCGCCTGCACAACCCGGGTCGGCCATTCACGGCGGCGCTGTACCCTGTCAAGAATGGTCTCATCGATCGGTCCGCCCTCGAGCAACGGTTTTGCCAGCACATTCGCCGCAGCAACCGCATCCTGGATCGCAAGATTGATGCCGACGCCGCCGATCGGTGACATGGCATGCGCGGCATCACCGATCAGCAGCAGTCCGGGGCGATGCCAGCAGCCGAGCCGGTCCACCTGCACTTGCAGGGTGCTCACTTTCTCCCAGGATACCAACGCCGACTTGCGATCAGCCAGAAACGGCGCGATCTGTGCGACCGAATCGCGCAGCACATCAATCGGCTTGCTGCGCAGCAGCGTGTCGCCGCCCTTTGGCACCAGGTACGCTGCCTGCCAATAATCGTTACGATTGAGGAGCACCATCATGTGGCCACGATCCATGATGGCGAAAGTATCGTCGGGATCGGATTCCGAGCGCGGCACCCGAAACCACAGCACGTCCATTGGCGCGCCGTATTCGCGCGCATGCAGGCCCGCCGCCTCACGCAGAGTCGAGCGGCGTCCGTCACAGGCAACCACCAGATCCGCGTGCAGCTCGTACCGCTGACCCATCGCTTCGACGCGTACGCCGAATGTACGTCCGCCTTCTTCGATCAGACCAGTTGCTTCATGGCGCATGCGCAAATCGAAATGCGGATACTGTCTGGCTTCGTCGGCGAGCATGTCGAGAAAGTTCCACTGCGGCACCAGCGCCAGGTAGTCGAAGGGTTTCAGGCCACGGAAGTCAATGACCGGCTGCTCACGGCCGCCGATGATGCCACTGAGATGACGTACTTTGTGTTGCGGCAGCCGCTCGAATCTGGGCAGCAGACCGATCTCGTCGAGGATTTGCAGCGTTGAGGGATGCACGGTATCGCCGCGGAAATCGCGCAGGAAATCAGCGTGCTTCTCCAGCACCGTGACTGCGACACCGGCGCGCGCCAGCAACAGCCCCAGCATCATGCCTGCCGGGCCACCACCGACGATGCAGCAGGGCGTCGAGATTTGCTGCGGCTCTGTTGAACCCATGCGGGAACTATAAAAGATATGGAGGATACAAATATACAGTCGTGGGGCTAAAATACGCCGTCCGGATCAATATCAGACTGGCAACTCCAGCCGACCCACTTAATAACAAGGCTTCCTGATGCCGATTCTCAAATCAGCGATAGATAAAAACAGCAAGGAATTCGCCGCCAACCGCGCACATATGGAAAAGCTGGTGGCCGACTTGCGCGAAAAACAGACCAAAGCCGCGTTGGGTGGCAGCGAAAAGTCTCGCAAAAGACATACCGGCCGCGGCAAGTTGTTGCCGCGCGAGCGCATCGAAGCGCTGCTGGATCGTGGTTCACCGTTCCTGGAACTGTCGCCACTCGCCGCCTTCGGCATGTATGACGACGCTGCGCCTTGCGCTGGACTCATCACCGGTATCGGGCGGGTGCATGGCCGCGAAGTGCTTGTGGTGGCCAACGATGCCACTGTGAAAGGCGGCACTTATTATCCGATCACCGTGAAAAAACATTTGCGTGCCCAGGAAGTGGCGCTGGAAAACCGCCTGCCCTGCATCTACCTTGTGGATTCCGGCGGCGCCTTCCTGCCGCTGCAGGACGAAGTGTTTCCCGACAAGGAACATTTCGGCCGCATCTTCTACAATCAGGCGCGGTTGTCACGCGAGCGCATCCCACAAATCGCCGTGGTCATGGGTTCCTGCACCGCCGGCGGCGCCTATGTACCTGCCATGTGTGACGAAGCCATCATCGTGCGCAACCAGGGCACGATCTTCCTCGGCGGTCCACCATTGGTAAAAGCTGCCACTGGCGAAGTAGTGGACGCGGAAACACTTGGCGGCGGCGATGTGCACAGCAAGACCTCCGGCGTCACCGATTACCTCGCCGACGACGACGCGCATGCGCTGACCATCGCTCGCGACATTGTTGCGCATCTGAACTACCAACGTCCGCAGTGGCTCGTGAAACAGGAAAACGCAGAACCACGCTACGCGGCGGACGAACTCTACGGCATCGTGCCGCAGGAAACGCGCTATCCATACGATGTGCACGAAGTCATCGCACGTCTGGTGGACAGCTCCGAATTCCAGGAATTCAAGGCGCTGTACGGCAAGACGCTCGTCACCGGCTTCGCGCACCTGTACGGATATCCTGTTGGCATCATCGCCAACAACGGCATCCTGTTTTCCGAATCTGCGCTCAAGGGCACACACTTCATTGAACTGTGCGAGCAGCGCCGCATCCCGATCGTGTTCCTGCAGAACATCTCGGGCTTCATGGTCGGCGCCAAGTACGAAGCCGGCGGCATCGCCAAGGACGGCGCCAAAATGGTAACCGCTGTTGCCAGTGTCACTGTACCGAAGCTCACCATCATCATTGGTGGCAGCTTCGGCGCCGGAAATTACGCCATGTGCGGCCGCGCCTACGGCGCTCGCTTTTTATGGATGTGGCCAAACGCACGTATCTCGGTCATGGGTGGCGAACAGGCGGCGTCCGTGCTGGCCACCGTCAAACGCGACGGTATCGAAGCCAAGGGTGGCAAATGGAGTCAGAAAGAGGAAGAAACTTTCAAAGCACCTTTGCGTGAACAGTACGAGCATCAAGGACATCCCTACTATGCCACGGCACGCCTTTGGGATGACGGCATCATTGATCCAGCGGACACACGCCGCGTGCTCGGCCTGGCGCTGGCCACGGCCGAGAATGCACCGCTTGAACCGGGCAACCACTACGGCGTCTTCCGCATGTAGAACGACGGACTTACGTCGCGTTTACTTGACTAGTGCGGCTTGCAACTGTAGTATTACGGTATTACATCATTACTGAGTAGGTATCCATGCGCGAACACATCGTCACCAGCAAGATGACCAGCAAATACCAGGCCACCATTCCGGGCCCGGTTCGCAAGGCATTGGGTCTTAAGGCCGGGGATGCGGTGGCATTCGAGATCGAGCCGGGCAATGCGGTGCGCCTACGCAAAGCAGGTCCGCTCGATATGAACTTTGCTCGCGCCATCGAGGGCACACTGTCCTCGGAGTGGCTGTCCCACACCGACGAAGAGGCTTACCGTGACCTTTGAGCCGTGGGACGTGGTGGTCGTGCCCTTCCCGTTCACGGACAAAAAAAGCAGCAAGCGCCGCCCAGCACTGGTGCTTTCCGCAAAACAGCATTTCAACACTGGCCATTCCGTGCTCGCCATGATTACAAGCAGAGATAACGCGGGCTGGCCGCTGGATGTGCCGATTGCGGATGGCGGTGCCGCCGGCCTATGGGCGCCTTCGGTGGTACGCATGAAACTTTTCACGCTCGATGATCGTCTCATTTTGCGCAAGGCTGGCTCGCTCTCCGGCAAAGACGTAAAAGCCGTCGCAGCCACACTGAAGAAACTTTTCCCCAAAACCCCCTAAACATGACTGACAGCCTGTTATTGCAAGTTGATTCCCGCGGCGTAGCCACGCTCACACTCAACCGCCCCGAGAAGCACAACGCTTTTGACGATACGCTCATTGCCGAGCTGACGCAGAAGCTGATCCAGCTCAACAATGACAAGCAGGTGCGAATTGTGATGCTTACCGGCGCCGGTAAATCGTTTTCCGCCGGCGCGGATATCAACTGGATGCGCGCCTCGGCGCAATACGACGAGGCCCACAACATCGAAGACGCACTCAAACTGGCTGAACTCATGAGCACGCTCGACAATCTGCGCAAACCCAGTATCGCGCGGGTGAACGGCGCCGCCTTTGGCGGCGGTGTTGGGCTGGTAGCCTGCTGCGATATCGCAATCGCCTCAGAAAACGCAAAGTTTGCGTTCTCAGAAGTACGCCTGGGACTGGTGCCGTCGGTTATCTCGCCTTATGTCATCGCTGCCATTGGCACACATCAGGCACGGCGTTATTTCCTCACGGCAGATGTAATCAACGCACAGAAAGCGCGGGAAATCGGGCTGGTGCACGAAGCCGTGGCCGTGGATCAGTTGGATAATGCGGTGGAGAGGGAAATTGAGTTGTTGCTCAAAGGCGGCCCCAAAGCACTGACCGCCGCGAAGGAACTCATCGCCGGTCAGGTGGCCTTGTCCACATCTGCGCGCCGCAACCTGCACAACAAGACCGCGAACATCATCGCCCAGCTGCGTGTCTCCGAGGAAGGCCAGGAAGGACTCAATGCTTTTCTGGAAAGGCGTCCGACGAAATGGACGAAATGATGTAGGTTGGGTTGAGGTCCACCGAAACCCAACAAGGCATTGGTAAAATGCCCTTGGGATTCGCATTGCTCACACCAGCCTACGTTAAGCAGAGGAATTCGCATGGTTCATCCGATCATCAATCTTGCCGACCTGAAGATTCAGTCCGTCAGCCTCGAGCGGGCGCCGAAAGGCAAGAATGCCACGGACTACGACATCCGCTGGGGCGAAATCTCCACCCGCATCGGAGCACAGAAGCTGGGCTACAACCTGACCGTTGTGGCACCGGGTAAACGCAACTGCCCGTTCCACAGCCATCGCGTGGAAGAGGAAATGTTCTTCATCCTCGATGGCGAAGGCGAATTGCGCTTCGGCGAAAAGCGCTATCCGCTGAAACCTGGCGATATGATCGCCTGCCCTCCCGGCGGACCCGAAGTGGCACACCAGATTATCAATAACGGAAATGTCGAGATGCGTTATCTGGCGGTCAGCACACTGGCCGGAGTGGAAATCTGCGACTATCCGGATTCAGGAAAATTCGGCGTATTTGAAGATGCCCCTTCGGACAAGGATCAGCGATTCAGATTCCTGTCGCGGATGGAGAAATCGCTGGATTACTGGGACGGCGAGTAGATACCTTAAACCATGTTCAAAAAAATCCTCATCGCCAACCGTGGCGAAATCGCCTGCCGCGTCATGCGGACCTGCAAACGCCTGGGCATCGCCACGGTCGCAGTGTATTCCGATGCCGACCGCCATGCGCTGCATGCGCAAACCGCGGATGAAGCAATCCATATCGGTGCAGCGAAAGCTGCGGATTCTTATCTCAACATGGACAGGATCCTTGCAGCAGCGAAACAAAGCGGTGCGCAGGCCATACACCCCGGCTACGGCTTTCTCTCCGAGAACAGCGAATTCGCGCGCCGCTGCATAAAAGTCGGCATCGTGTTTATCGGCCCGTCTCCGGAAAGCATGGACGCCATGGCTTCGAAAAGTGCGGCGGTTACGCTGATGGAAAAAGCCGGTGTGCCGGTCACCCCCGGCTATCACGGTGACGACCAAAGTCTCAAGAAGCTGGAGGTGGAAGCGAAACGCACCGGTTTCCCGTTGCTGATCAAGCCTTCAGCGGGCGGCGGCGGTAAAGGCATGCACATTGTGCATGCGGCCGGCGAATTCAAGGAGGTGCTGGAAACCGCAAAACGTGAAGCCAAAAACGCTTTTGGCGACGATCATGTGCTGCTGGAAAAATACATCCAGCGGCCTCGCCACATTGAGTTCCAGGTATTCGGCGATACACACGGTAACGTCGTGCATATTTTCGAACGCGAGTGCTCGCTGCAGCGGCGCTTCCAGAAGGTCGTGGAAGAAACGCCCTCGCCGTTCCTGGATGAAGACATGCGCGCGCAGATGGGCGAAGCTGCAGTGGTAGCCGCCAGAGCCGTAAACTACGTGAATGCCGGCACCATCGAGTTTATCGTGGGCGCGGACAAATCCTTTCACTTCATGGAGATGAACACGCGCTTGCAAGTGGAACACCCCATCACTGAGGAGACCACCGGGCTGGACCTGGTGGAATGGCAGTTGCGCGTGGCGGCTGGGGAGAAGCTGCCTCTTGCCCAGAATCAAATCAAACAACGCGGCCACGCCATCGAAGCGCGGCTATACGCGGAGAATGTTGAGAAAGGCTTCCTGCCAGTGACTGGCCGCATCGAGGCATTCCCCCTGCCGCAGGGTGAGGGGATGCGCGTGGATACCGGTGTGCGCGGCGGTGATGAGATCAGCGTCTTTTACGATCCCATGATCGCGAAATTGAGTGTTTGGGATAAAGACCGCAGCGCAGCGATTAAACGTCTGCAACAGGCATTGTCACAAACGGCGGTCTTCGGACTCATCACCAATCTGCCGCTGTTGCGTGGTATCGCAAAACACCCGGAATTCGCCAGTGGTATCTATGACACCGGATTCATCGAACGCCAGCGCGGTACGCTGCTGACCGTGCCCGAATTATCCGCCCCTGCACTGGCTGCCGCCGGAGCGGAGGTATTGACGCAGCTTTCCCGCCACGATGACACCCCGTGGCAGGCAGACGCTTGGCGACTGGGTAGGACACGGGGTTTGCAACTCGTGGTGCGGGAAGTCTCGGGCAAGGAACAGTCCATCTGTCTGCGCGGCAAGGCTGAAAAATTCACGCTGGAATGGAATGGTGAGTTACACACGGTCGTTGCTAAAACCGCTTCCTTGGGGCACTGGCTGCTTAGTGTCAACGGAAAAACCTGCCGTGCTTCGGTTCTGAGCCACAACCAACAATTGCAGGTGGCCCTGAATGACAACGTCTTTCTGCTGACTATCACGGACCCACATGCGCCCCGCTCCATCCATCAGGCGGATACCGACACCCATCCCGTGAGTCCCATGCCGGGCCGTGTGGTGGCGGTACACGTCAAAGCGGGTGATAAAGTGACGCCGGGCCAGGCATTGCTGGTGCTGGAAGGCATGAAGATGGAATACACCGTCAAGGCCGGCGTCGCCGGCCGCATTGAAAAGATATTCTGCAAGGAAGGCGATATGGTGGAGGCAGACGCACTGCTGGTGGAAATCAAAGCGGACGATACCTGATGGATAATGTTCCAAAATTTGTCAAGATTGTGGAAGTGGGTCCGCGTGACGGCCTGCAGAACGAAAAGAACATCGTACCAGCGGCGGTCAAGATCGAATTCATCAACCGCCTGTCACAGACCGGACTGAAGACTATTGAAGTCACCAGCTTTGTGAGCCCCAAGTGGATACCGCAACTGGCCGACGCGGAAGAAGTCTATGCGGGTATCGAAAAGAAACCGGGCGTCGCGTATCCCGTGCTGGTACCCAATGAGCAAGGCATGCAGCGCGCGCTCACCGCTGGCGTAAAAGAGATTTCGATTTTCACGGCCGCATCCGAGACCTTCAACCAGAAGAACATCAACTGCTCGATTGCCGAATCCATCGAGCGTTTCAAGCCGGTGATGGCGCTCGCGCAAAAACACGGCATCCGTGTGCGCGGCTACATCTCCACGGTCATCGGCTGTCCCTACGAAGGGCCCATCGCGCCCGAAGCCGTGGCACAGATAGCAAAACAACTAGCTACTCTTGGCTGCTATGAAATTTCATTGGGCGACACCATCGGCGTGGGTACGCCGATAAAAGCCCAACGCATGCTCAACGCAGTCGCTGCAGTGGTGCCGATGCAGAAACTCGCGGCGCATTTCCACGACACTTACGGCCAAGCGCTCGCCAACATCCACGCCTGTCTGGAATTGGGCGTCAGTATCGTCGACAGCTCCACCTCCGGTCTTGGTGGCTGTCCCTACGCCAAGGGTGCCACCGGCAACGTTGCGACTGAAGATGTGCTCTTCATGCTCACCGGCATGGGCATTGAAACCGGCGTGGACATGGACAAGTTGCTGGAAGCCGGTGCCTTCATTTCCGAGGTGCTCGGACGCCGGCCCAAGAGCAAACTGGGACGTGTACCAGCTGATAGCCGGCGTAAGCCCTAGAACCTATCTCAAAACTACTGCGCTTGGCATAACTTTGTTGCACGTCAGCTCAAAATGGCCGCTCCCGGCATCCTGCCTCCCGCGACACTTGTACATCCCTGTACATCGCTCACATACTGGCGTGTACACTCCGGTTTTTCGCTGCCGCGCGCCGCGTTCTGCCTGCGCTTTTGGTCAGGAAGACCTTATGCCGCGAAGGGCATGGCAGATTTTTGCTCCTGCGAAATCTGCACTTCCGCCATCCATGGCGGTCGGATGCCCGAGAGCGGCCGCGACGTTTTGAGATAGGTTCTAATTAATCCTCATGCTATACTTGTATAGCAACTGAGGTAACCAGCATGCTTGCGATCCGCTTGACACCCGATATTGAAAAACGCCTGGATGCACTGGCCAAAAAAACCGGCCGCAGCAAAACCTATTACGCACGCGAAGCAATCCAGGAATATCTGGAAGACCTTGAAGATTATTACCTCGCCGAAGCGCGTACGGAAAAGAATCTGCCTGGACTAAGCTTGGAGGAAGTGGAGAAGCGCCTTGGTCTGGCGGATTGAGTTCGATCCGGCAACAGAAAAAGATCTAAAGCGCGTTGGCCCCGAAACGGCCAAACGTATCATAAAGTTCCTGCGCGAACGAATTACAACCCTGCAGGACCCTCGCAGCATCGGTGAAGCACTACATGGCTCCGAGTTAGGCCGGTTCTGGAAATACCGGATTGGTGATTACCGAATAATCGTATCCATACAAGATCAGCTCATTACTATTCGCGTCGTGCGCATAGGCCATCGGCGGGAAATCTATCGTTAACATACCTTGGTTGAGCAAAGGACAACATGACGCAAAGAATCCGGGTCGGCATCCTGTTTGGCGGTAAATCTGCCGAGCACGAGATTTCGCTGCTGTCCGCCAAGAACGTCATTGACGCCATTGATAAAACGAAATACGAAGCGGTGCTGATCGGCATAGACAAATCCGGTCACTGGCTCATGAACAAGCCATCGGAATTCCTGCTCAACAGCACCAATCCCAAACTGGTTGCACTCAACAAGGTCAACAGCGAGAGCGTGGCGTTGGTGCCGCAGAGCGGTGGCAAACTCACCAGTCTCAACAGCGGACATCTGGATCAAGCCGTGGACGTGGTATTCCCCATCCTGCACGGGCCTTTCGGCGAGGACGGCACCATCCAGGGTTTGCTGAAACTCGCCAATGTGCCCTTCGTGGGGGCCGGTGTCCTGGGTTCCGCCGTGGGCATGGACAAAGATGTGATGAAACGTCTGCTGCGGGATGCGGGCCTGCCCATTTGCAAATTCATCACCTGTACGCATGGCAACACGCCTTCCTTTGCCGTAGTGGCAAAACAACTTGGCATACCGGTATTTGTGAAGCCGGCCAACCTCGGCTCATCCGTCGGGATCAGCAAGGCAAAAGGCGAAGTGAGTTTCAGGAAAGCTGTGGAAAATGCCTTCCGCTATGACACCAAGATTCTCATCGAGGAAACTATCCGGGGCCGGGAGATTGAATGTGCGGTATTGGGCAACGACGATCCCATTGCCTCCATGCCGGGCGAGGTTATCCCCACCCACGAGTTCTACGACTACGATGCGAAGTACGTGGACGAAAACGGCGCACGCCTTGAAGCGCCGGCCAAGCTTCCGGCGGAGACCGTCAAACGTGTGCAAGCAATGGCAATCCGGACGTTCAAGGCACTCAATTGCGAAGGCATGGGCCGCGTGGACTTCTTCCTCCAGCCCGACGGTACGCTGCTGGTGAACGAGATCAATACCATCCCCGGTTTTACGAAAATCAGCATGTATCCAAGGCTGTGGAGCTTGTCAGGCATCTCTTACACGGAACTCATTGATCGGTTGATCCAGCTCGCCTTTGAGCGCTTCGAGAGGGAGCATAATTTACATACGTACCTCTAGGGTTGGATCTTGGAATTAGTAGCCATAAGGAGGCTGCTATGAAGTACAAGCTATTTATCCTGAGCTGTTTGGCGTTACTGCTCGCCGCGTGTGCAACCGCAGTACCATTCACGACCGCCGGTGGTCCGCAGAGTAACGCTCTCGTTGAGGGCGATTCTGGTGCGTTTGGTTGGCTTCCCGGTAACCATAACCTGGTTTATATCGAGGCAATCAATGGAAAAAAGATCGGCGCTTCGGAGTCTCAAGTTCTAATACCGCCAGGTGAATATACCTTCCACGTGCAGTGTCAAATCGATATGGTCCTGTTTGGTACTCAGATGTACATGGGAGCGCAGGATCTAACATTTAAAGTTGAAGCCGGGCACATTTACAAATTCATAGCTGATCTGTCGAAGAACACAAAACCTGGGAATTCATTCTTTACTAAGATGTACAACAACGAAAAACTAAACTCTTGTAGTTCATTCGTATATGATGCGACTGGCGGGGCTGGGCCATACCCGGAGTCCGTTCATGCGGTTCCACCGGACAACAGCTTGCAATGGACCGCAAGCGGCCGTGGTTATGGCGGACATTTCATTCAAGATTGGCTACCGAAAGGACAAAGCGAAAGCAATTGGAGTCAAATGCTTGAAATTGAATATTGGTCAAAATTAATGTTTCCACAGACCGCTGATGAGCTCTTCCATTCCAGGATTACCAGCGCGACAAAACAATGCCCCGGCACACAGCTAACTGTCCTATCGGAAACCTATAATGAGGTGTATTTCGAACTGGAAGTACCAAGCTGTACAGAAAATCCAGTTCGCTTGCAGTTGAGCCGGTTCATGACCGGTCAATACGGTGTTTATGAGGTCAGCTACTTATCCGTTAAACCCATAAGTGACACCGATAAAGCCGCATGGTTGCAAGCCCTGCATAACGCTAATACCGTCATAAAGCACTGACAGTGAACATGAGTGACAGTACTCACAAATTGGTGCTCCTCCGCCACGGCCTCAGCCAGTGGAACAAGGAAAACCGCTTCACCGGCTGGACCGACGTGGACCTGGCGCCGGAAGGTGTGTCCGAAGCACATGACGCCGCGCGTCTTCTGAAGGAAGCCGGTTTCAGCTTCGACATGGCTTACACCTCGCTCCTCAAGCGCGCAGTACGCACGCTCTGGATCGTGCAGGACGACTTGGATCTGATGTGGATTCCTGTGAAGAAGGATTGGCGGCTGAATGAACGTCATTACGGTGCCTTGCAGGGATTGAACAAAGCCGAAACTGCGAAGCAGTATGGCGAGGATCAGGTGAAAATCTGGCGCCGCAGTTACGACATCCAGCCCCCGGCACTGGCCGAAAACGATAAACGTCATCCCAACCACGATCCCCGCTACAACGGGCTGAAGTCTGGCGAACGTCCCGCTACCGAATCCCTGGCTGATACGGTGTCGCGTTTCGTGCCCTATTACGAAACCGAAATCCTGCCGGCCATGCAGCGCGGCCAGCATCTCATCATCGTGGCGCATGGTAATTCGCTACGCGCGCTGGTGAAACATCTGGACAAAATGAGCGATACAGATATCGTGGCACTCAATATTCCCACCGGCATCCCGCTGGTCTATGAGCTGGACAAATACTTCAACCCGGTGGGCCATTACTATTTGGGTGATGCCACAAAAGTTGCGGCGGCGGCGAACGCCGTCGCCAATCAGAGCAAGGTGGAATGATTTCGTGGGAGCGATCGCCTCGACCGCGATGATCGCGATGGGTACCGTCGCTCCCACAATAAGGCATTTTCATTATTCTCTACAGTAGAGGAATTGGCACATGCAATTCGAAAAAATCCATGCCATCGCCTCCGGCGGTGTTTCTGGTCTCGGTCTCGCCACCTGTGAGCGCATCGTGAAAGCTGGCGGCAAAGTCGCGATGCTGGATGTGAACGAGCAGCACGGTGTGGAAGCTGCGAAGAAACTCGGCGCCAATGCGCTGTTCATCAAGACCGACGTGTCCTCCGAAAAGGACGTGAACGCGGCAGTGGAAAAAGCCAAGACCGCCTTCGGCAGCCTGCAACTGGTGGTGAACTGCGCCGGCATCCTGGGCGCGGGCCGCACCCTCGGCAGGGAAGGCCCTATGGCAACCGATTTCTTCGCCAAGACCATCCACGTGAACCTCATCGGAACATTCAACCTCATCAAGGCCGCGGCCAATGTCATGCAACACAACACACCCAATGCGGAGGGTGAATGCGGTGTCATCGTGAATACCGCTTCCGTAGCGGCTTATGAGGGCCAGATCGGTCAGGCCGCCTACTCCGCCTCCAAGGGCGGCGTGGTGGGCATGACCCTGCCCATCGCGCGCGAGTTCGCGCGCTTCGGCATCCGCGTCATGACCATCGCACCGGGCATCTTCTGGACCCCGATGATGGCTGGCATGACCGAAGAAGTGCAGAAATCCCTGGGCGCACAGGTGCCATTCCCTTCACGCCTCGGCAAGCCCGAGGAATACGCGCAACTGGTGCAACAGATCTGCGAGAGCGTGATGCTCAATGGCACCACCATCCGCCTGGACGGCGCGATCAGAATGCAGCCCAAGTAGGAAGTAAGGGGTGAGGAATAAGGAGTGAGGCGGTAAAATGGACTTCTGACGGCGGAGCATGGCTTGGAAATTCAAAGAGAAATAATGCAATACGACGTGGTGGTGATCGGTGCCGGGCCGGCCGGCCTCGCCTGTGCCATCCGTCTGAAGCAACACAAGCCTGAAACCCGCGTGTGTGTGCTGGAAAAAGGCTCACAGGTTGGTGCGCACATCCTCTCGGGCTGCGTCATGGAGCCGGCGGCGCTGGATGAGCTGCTGCCAGACTGGCGCACAACCCCGCCTGCTATCTGCGTGCAGGCGGCGAAAGACGAATTCGTACTGCTCACCAAAACCAGCCGCATTAAATTGCCGACGCCGCCGCAGATGCACAACCACGGCAATTTCATCCTCTCGCTTGGCAGCCTGTGTGCATGGCTCGCGCAACAGGCGGAAACGCTGGGCGTGGAAGTGTTCCCCGGTTTCCCAGCCGCTGCACCCCTGATCGAGAATGACAAAGTCATCGGTGTGCGTTGCGGCGATATGGGGCTCAACAAGGACGGCACGCCCGGACCCAACTTCGCCGCCGGCGTGGACATCCACGCGGGCATCACGGTGCTCGCCGAAGGCTGCCGCGGCAGCGTCAGCAAACAACTCATCCGGGAATTCAAACTCGACCTCGAGTGCTCGCCGCAAACCTATGGCATCGGTTTCAAGGAACTCTGGCAACTGCCGCCGGGGCGGGTAAAGCCGGGTTACGTTCAACACAGTGTCGGCTGGCCGCTGGATTCCAGAACCTACGGCGGCAGTTTTCTGTATCACCTGGATCAGGACCGCGTGTACGTGGGCTTCGTAGCCGGTCTCGATTACGAAAACCCGGAATTCAAACCTTTCGAAGCCTTTCAGCAATTCAAGCATCATCCGAGTGTGAAGCCACTGCTGGAAGGCGGCGAGATTCTTTCGGCCGGTACCCGCGCACTCATTGAAGGGGGGCTGCAATCATTGCCCAAGTTGGAGATGCCCGGTGCGATCCTAATAGGTGATGCGGCAGGCACCATGAACGTGCCCAAGATCAAGGGCGTGCACATGGCGCTGCGTTCGGGAATGCTGGCAGCCGAACACCTGGCCGAACATGGCCGTGCCGAAGGCTTCGATACACTCTGGCGCCAATCGCCTTCTGCCAGAGAATTACATAAAGTCCGTAACATCCGCCCTGGTTTTCATAGAGGGCTATGGTTGGGGCTGCTCAATGCCGTGCTGGAAACCATCACCTTCGGCAAACTACCGTGGACACTCAAGAATCATGCTGACTGGAAGAGCCTGCACACGCTCAGCGAGAACCTTCCTGAGACGGAAGACTACATGACCCGCACGCTGCCGCCGCGTGACCGCCTGGCCTCTGTATTCTTTTCCTCTACTACCCACGATGAAAACCAACCGGTGCACCTCAAAGTGCCGGATATGAGCATCTGTGTTGGCCGCTGCGCCGAAGAATATAACAACCCCTGCACCCGCTTCTGCCCCGTGCAGGTCTATGAAATGGTCGAGGAAAACGGCAAGAAACGCCTGCAGATCAATGCCGCCAATTGTGTACACTGCAAGACCTGCGACATCAAGGATCCTTACGAGAACATCATCTGGACCACACCGGAAGGTGGTTCCGGGCCGAATTATCAAAACTTATAGGTCAGCCCCAGATGGTTCAACCAGAATTTGGAGAAGCGCAGCTACAATTTGCAGCCAACCTTGCAATACTTCGCGCTATATACGGAAACTATCCTATCCATTATTGGCCTTTGCCTATAATTCCAACTCTACCCGAAGAGTTTGATCTCGGATGGGATACAGGTTTCTTTTTCAATTGGCTTCCTTTGCCTCGCCCCTATAATAACGGGGGGTGTAATTTCTTCATTCAATACAAGCTATCAAACGAGTACAACAGCACTCAGTCACGGCTTTACAAACACTGGCACAGTTCTTATTTTAACTTTCGAATTCCACACAGAAAGGAGAGAAAAGACGATTTCCATCAATTTGACAATCTAAGAGCGATTGCAAAAAAAGGGTACTCCGTCTTTTATGCAACCAACTCATTTATAAAGCTATCCGAATTAGGGGTACTCTACAAAAATAGTAATTTATTAAATAGAATGCCGTTCTTAGATGTTTCTAAAGTAAAAAGACGTCACGTTCATGTTTCTTTCACGACGACCTCTAGCAATTTTCTACTTCACAGTAGATCCGAAGAAATTAACATGGCTTTTTGGGAAGGAGTTCAATCATCACTGAATAGACAAGAACCATCTCCTTTAGGCAAGGATAACGAAAATATGTTTGCTCTGTTAAAGCAGTTTATCTCAGATCTCTATGAAGGTGTTTCTGAAAGAATAGACCATGCCTATCACCAAATAAACGAAATTGAAGGTGATTTCAGACCACTTCGCAAATTTTTGTTTTTGAGATCAGCGTTCTTCCAAATACTTGGTCTGCATCTCCACAGGTATGTTCGTAAATAACGTATTTTTATGAGAAATTAAAATATGAAAACCCTGGTTGGTATAAAACGAGTTATTGATTTCTCGGTACGCGTGCAAGTCAAAAAGGACGGCAGTGGCATCAATACCGATGGCGTCAAGATGAGCATCAACCCCTTCGACGAAATCGCGTTGGAAGAAGCGCTGCGCCTCCGAGAAAAAGGCACTCAGGCCGAAGTGGTGGCGGTAAGCATCGGTCCCACCGAAGTCCAGCCACAGTTGCGCACCGCGCTCGCCATGGGCGCGGACCGGGCGATCCTAGTGGAGACCACCGAAACCTTGCAGCCCCTTGGCGTAGCACGCATTTTCCACGAACTGGTGAAACGCGAGAACGCCGACCTGGTGATCTTGGGCAAGCAAGCTATTGACGACGACAGCAACCAGACCGGCCAGATGCTGGCAGCCCTGTGGGACCGACCGCAGGCCACCTTCGCTTCGAAACTGGAATTGAAAGACAAGGTCGCTAACATCACCCGCGAGGTGGACGCAGGATTGGAGACCATTGAAGTAGATTTACCGGCCGTAATCACTACCGATCTGCGGCTCAACACGCCGCGCTTCGTTAAGATGCCGGACATCATGAAGGCCAGAAGCAAGCCGCTTGCGACGCTTAAACTCGCAGAACTCAATATCCCGGCTGCGCCGAAGCTGGAAACCCGACAATTCAATCCACCGCCACAGCGGGTGGGTGGAAAAAAAGTGGCCGACGTGCCGGCACTGATTGCCGCACTCAAAGAACGCGGGGTTCTGTAGCCATGTCCATAAAAATTGATCTTTTGCCCGATTACTGCGTTGCAGCACTTGCTCGAGTGCTCATTAACGGGCTTGTTAACTCCGCCCCTCGCGCGCGCTGCGCCTTGTCCTCGTTCAAAATCTCTAATCTTTCTGGACACGCTAGATGAACAAGATCCTGGTTACCGCCGAACACGACGGCAAGAAACTCAACGCTGCCACCGCCCGCGCCGTCAGCTGCGCGCTCGCGATCGGCGGTGAGATTGACGTGGCGGTGTTCGCCGCTAAGGCAGCGACCGTCGCTGACAGCGCGGTGAAATTGAAGGGCGTGAAGCGTGTGTTGAAAATCGAGCGTGCTGAAAACGTCCATCAACTCGCTGCCGTGCTCGCACCGCAGATCGCCGAGTTGGCGAAGGGTTACAGCCATGTACTCGCGCCTTCCACCACCTTCGGCAAGGATGTGCTACCGCGTGCCGCGGCACTATTGGGTGTGCAGCAGGTAAGCGACGTGATGAAGGTAATTGATGCGACAACGTTTGAGCGCCCCATGTATGCGGGCAACGCTATCGTCACTGTAAAGGCGCCGGAGAAGCCCTGCATCGTCGCCACGGTGCGCACCGCGTCCTGGCCGGAATGTGGCACAGGCGGAGCGGCAGAAATTGTTGCTGTCAGCACGGATACGGTGATGCCGGCGCACACCCGCTTTGTGGAGCTGAAGGCCCAAAAGAGTGACCGGCCCGATCTGCAATCGGCACCGCGCGTAGTCTCTGGCGGACGTGGCGTGGGCAGCAAAGAGAATTTTGTGGTCATTTACAAGCTGGCCGACAAGCTCGGCGCGGCCGTCGGTGCCTCACGTGCGGCCGTGGACGCAGGCTTCGTGCCCAACGATTTGCAGGTGGGTCAGACCGGCAAGATCATCGCGCCGGACTTGTACGTGGCCGTCGGCATTTCCGGCGCCATCCAGCATCTGACCGGCATCAAGGACGCGCGCACCATCGTCGCCATCAACAAGGACCAGGATGCGCCGATCTTCCAGGTTGCAGACATAGGTCTCGTAGGAGATCTTTTCAAAATTCTGCCGGAACTGGAAAAAGCGCTGGATCAATTGAAGTAGGTTCCTGCGTATTGCATCCTCTCTCCCTTTGGGAGAGGGATTCAAGGATATGTAGGTCGGGGTGAGCGAAGCGAACCCCAACGTTCATAATGCTGATTGTTGGGTTTTGGCATGCGTCTCAACCCAACCTACATCTGCTGGAATTTCAATATGACTCAAGCGCTCTGGACCCCAAGCAAAGATGTCATCGAACGCGCCAACATGACGCGCTTCCTGCAACGCGTGCAGCGCGAATGCGGCCCCGACATCCAGAACTATGCCGCGTTGTACCAGTGGTCGGTGGAATATCCGGAGCACTTCTGGCAACAGGTGTGGAAATTCTGCGATATCAAATCCTCAAAAACCTGGGACAAGGTACTCACGGACGGTGACAAAATGCCCGGTGCGAAATGGTTCGACGGCGCACAGCTGAATTTCGCCGAGAACCTGCTGCGCTACCGCGACGAGCGCATCGCGCTGGTGTTCCGCACAGAGCACGACGGCCACCGCGTCATGTTCACCTATAAAGAACTGTATCGTCAGGTAGCGGGACTGGCGGATGCGCTGAAAAAATCCGGCGTGAAAAGCGGCGACCGGGTCGCGGGCTTCATGCCGAACCGCCCGGAGACTATCATCGCCATGCTGGCCACCACGAGCATCGGCGCCATCTGGTCTTCCTGCTCGCCGGACTTCGGCATCAATGGTGTACTGGACCGTTTCGGCCAGATCGAGCCGAAAGTGCTGTTCACCTGTGACGGTTATTTCTACGCCGGCAAGACCGTGGACTCACTGGAGCGCATCCGGGGTGTACTGGAGAAGCTGCCTTCGGTGCAAGAGGTGGTGATAGTCCCGTATGTGAACAGCAGCCCGGACATCGCCAAGATACCGCACGCAGTTCATTGGCACGACTATCTCACGGATGCCACGGAAGTTGAATTCGCACAACTGCCCTTCGAT
>JBOIBC010000004.1:0-20277 GCA_050739295.1 Gammaproteobacteria bacterium | reverse complement strand
GTTATGAGTTACGTGGACAGCATGGTGATACCGGTGCCAAAGAAAAAGCTCGCGGCCTACCGCCGGCTGGCGCGCCGCATGGGCCAGGTCTGGCGCGAGCACGGTGCGCTGCAATACGTCGAATGCCTGGGCGATGACGTGAAATCGGGCAAGCTCACCTCGTTCCCGCAAGCCGTAAAACTCAAACCCGGCGAGGTCGTGGTGTGCGCGTGGGCTGCGTACAAATCGCGCGCCCACCGTGATCAGGTGTTCAAGAAAGTCATGGCCGATCCGCGCGTGCCGATGGACCCGAAGCAATTCCCCTTCGATGCCGGGCGCATGTTCTGGGGCGGCTTCAAGCCGATGATCTCGCTTTAAGATACATCCATGACAAGTCGTGTTGCCGCCGCCACCAGTGCTTCACCGCGCCGCGATCCCCGCTGGCTGGCGTTCGGCGTGCTGTGCCTGGGCGCGCTCATGATTGTGCTCGACACCACCATCGTGAACGTGGCGCTGCCCTCGATCCGTGAGGCGCTTGGCTTCACCGAAACCTCACTCGCCTGGGTGGTGAACGCCTACATCCTCACTTTCGGGGGATTTCTGCTGCTAGGCGGGCGTCTGGGTGATCTCTACGGTCACCGCCGGCTGTTCCTGCTCGGCATTGTGGTGTTCACGCTTGCCTCGCTGGCCTGTGGCCTGTCCGGCTCGCAAGGCTTCCTGGTGACGGCGCGCGCCGTGCAAGGAATAGGTGGCGCGGTGGTGGATGCGGTGGCGCTGTCGCTGATCATGGACCTGTTCACGGAGCCGGCGGAACGCGCCAAGGCCATGGGCGTGTTCGGCTTCGTGTGCGCCGGCGGCGGCAGCGTCGGCGTGCTGCTCGGCGGACTGCTGACCGGCGCGCTCAGTTGGCACTGGATTTTCCTGGTCAACGTGCCGGTCGGCGCACTGGTCATGCTGCTGTCGCTCCGCTGGCTACCGGCCGCGCGCGGCAGCGCGCTTGCCCGGCATCTCGACGTGGGCGGCGCGCTCACGGTCACGGCCGCCCTGCTGATCGCGGTGTACGCAGTGATGAACGGCAACGTCGCCGGCTGGACTTCCGGCCGCACGCTCGGACTGCTCGCCGTGGCCGCGGCGCTGCTGGCGCTGTTCCTGTGGATTGAATCACGAGTGCGTGCACCGCTCATGCCGTTGGGCCTCTTCCGCCTGCGCAATCTGGCCGTGGCCAATGTCGTGGGCGTGCTGTGGGCCGCCGCCATGTTCGCCTGGTTCTTTCTCTCGGCACTGTATCTCCAGTTGGTGTTGGATTACACCCCGCTGCAGGTGGGCCTGGCGTTTCTGCCGGCCAACGTCGTCATGGCGGCGTTCTCGGTGGGCCTGTCCGCGCGCCTGGTTATGCGTTTCGGTTATCGCGCGCCGCTGGCGGCAGGACTGGGTTTGGCGGCCGTCGGGCTGTTGCTGTTCGCGCGCGCACCCTTGGGTGGAAGCTTTGTGGTTGACGTGCTGCCCGGAATGATTCTGCTCGGCATCGGCGCGGGCATCGCCTTCAATCCGGTGCTCATGGCCGCCATGAACGATGTGGCGCCCACCGACTCCGGCTTGGCTTCGGGCATCGTGAACACATCGTTCATGATGGGCGGTGCACTGGGGTTGGCGGTGCTGGCGAGTTTGGCTGCGGGGCGCACCCACGGCCTGCTGGTTTCAGGCCACAATCAGCTCGCCGCCTTGAATGGCGGCTATCACACGGCATTTCTTGCCGGGGCGTGCTTCGCCGCCTTGGCGGCCGTGCTCGGTGCCGTACTCTTGCGCACGAGAACGGCAACGACATCATCCAGTATTGAATCGGTCACGCCCTGAACTGAACGGGCGTGCGAGTGAGCAGAGACGGGTGATCTTCGGCGGCACTGGCGCCACTCAAGCGCCATCATGCCGTGCTATCAGCCGGATAAAAAGTACGACACGCACAGACATACGATCAAAACCGTCAATGTGTCAACAGCGCCACGTCAACCTTGCCGGTGTTCACCTGCAGGTTGATGGTGTCCTTGCCGCCGCCTTTGAAACTCAGTGTGTCACCGGCTCCCGCCTTCTGGTGATCCCCGACTGAAACGCCGTCCACGGTCAACGCAGTCTTGCCGACGTTGGCGCTCAAGGTCACATCGCTGTAATTCAGGCTATGGACAGTGGCCTGGATTTTGCCCACGTTGGCGGTGATCTTGAGCGGACCGCCGGGAACGTCCAGCAACACCTTGCCGACGTTCAGATTCGCGTCCACACCACCGGAAATACCCTTCACATCTATCTCACCGATTGAGAGGTGGCTGCTGACGTGTACGCCGGCAGGCAGGGCGATGGTCCAATGCTCGTTGACGCCGCTGTCATCGGAATCAGCCGGATATTGCATGCCGAGCTTGAGGGTGCCCTTGTCGAGCGTGTGATTCAGACTCGCGCCGCGCGCCGCATTCACGCTGTCGGTATTGGTAAACAGTCCGAAAAAACTGCTGGATGACAGCAAGCTCACGCTTACATGCACTTTGACATCGCTGCTGGGCGTGATACTGACCTTGCCGATATTGGCCGTCACGTCCAGGACCGACACGCCCGCGGCGGGCAGCACGGTTTCCACGGTGCGGATCGGTTGCTGCTGTACCGAACACGCTGCGAGCGACATCGGTATCAGTAAAAACAGGGCAATACGACGCATGGCATCCTCCAACTGAATGTGTCCGGTCCGACAGACGGTAAATCATCGCCTGATTGCAGTATGGCTGCAATCCGCCATGCTTTACAAGGTCGTGGCAAGCAGACATGCTTGCACAAACGAAAGTGGCAAGCGTGTATTTATGGTTGGCGAACCCCTGATAAAGAATGTGTCCGACACCGCACTGTGGGTAGCGGTATACCGCGCCATGGAGAGCGAACGTCCGGACGCATTGTTCTATGATCCGTATGCACACACGCTGGCCGGAGCACGCGGTCAACAGATCGTGGACAAGTTGCCGCGGGCGAAGCGCACCAGTTGGCCGATGGTGGTGCGCACCCAGGTGCTGGATGAATTGATTCTCGATGCCGTGGAACAGGACGGCTACGACACCGTGCTCAACCTCGCTTGCGGCTTGGACACGCGGCCGTACCGTCTCGCGTTGCCTGCGGCGCTACGCTGGGTGGAGGTGGATCTGCCGGGGATGATCGAATACAAGAGTGCGGCGCTCAGGGATGCCAAGGCATTTTGCCGGCTGGAACGCCATGCGGTTGATCTCGCCGATGAAAATGCACGCCACGCCTTGTTTGCACGTGTCAGCGCTGCCGCCAGCCGCGTGCTGGTCATCACCGAAGGCTTGCTGGTGTATCTCACTGAAGAACAGGTGGAAGCCCTGGCCAAAGACCTGCACGCGCAAGTCACGTTCAGACGCTGGTTCACGGATCTGGTTTCGCCGCGCGCACTGAAAATCATGCGGCGCTATTTCGGCAAGCGACACACCGCGAACGAAGTGCGTTTCCAGTTCGGCCCAAACGAGCACATGGAATTTTTCCGGCCGCTGGGCTGGAAACCCGTCGCGTTCCATTCCCTGTGGGAAGACGCACAGCGTCTGCACCGTCAGATGCGCGGTGCGGCAATCATCAATCTCTGGATGACGTTGATTCCCGGTGCGCGTGACAAGGCCCGTAAAATGGGCGGCATCGTGGTGCTGGAGCGTGAGTGAAGGCTGCGGGGAACTTCACCGCCGCGCGTCCGCTTCGATGCCGTTCAGATAATCACTGCCGAGCTGCTGCATCTGATCCAGTATCCATGCCTGCCGGCGTTGCAGATACGCGGAAGGATCGGTCACGTCGAAGCGGTCCGGCGCCGGCAAGGCCGCTGCCAGCAGTGCGGCTTCCTCCGGCGTCAATTGCGCTGGTGTCTGCTTGAACAGATGTCGCGCCGCCGCGCCCACGCCGAATACATTGCTGTCGAACTGCGCGGTGTTGAGGTACATCTCCAGAATCCGCTGTTTGGGCCATTCCGTGTCCAGCAGCACCGTGAAATACGCTTCCAGCGCCTTGCGAAAATAATTGCGGCCGGACCAAAGATACAGATTTTTGGCAGTCTGCTGGGTAATGGTGCTGGCGCCGCGAATACGGCGACTCACCTGATTGTGGTGCAGCGCCTTGTCTATGGCTTGCCAGTCAAAGCCGTGATTGTCGGGGAAGGTCTGGTCTTCCGAAGCCACTACTGCGAGATGCATGGCGGGGGCCATGTCGCGATACTCCACCCAGTGGTAATCAAGGCGAGCACGCGGAACATTGTGCGCATGCAGATACAACAGGCGTTGCTGCATGAACGCGGTGGTGAACGGATTCACCACGCCGCGAAATCCAACACCCACAACGGTCGCCAGCAGCGACAGCCACAGTATCGTCAGCACTCGCCAGCCGAGCCGGTGCGTCCAGCCCGCTTGACGCGTCGCGCTGTCGTCAATGTTGTTCATTGAGGCCACGAACTGGTCAGCAGATACACGGCAAAACTAGGCAGCCAGTGGCTGCCTTCGTAATGTTCATCCGTCACCACTGCAAGCCCTGCTTCGGCATGAGTTTGCGCCGTGGCGAACAATGCGCTACGGCGCGGATCATTTTGTGGCAATGCTGCAACAATGCCCTCCAGCATCCAGGCGCGGCTGAGATTCAGCCCATCCAGATGCGCGAGCTTGCCGTCGGCAGGATCGCGCGATGAAACCGGCGGCAACCAGCTTGTGTCCTCATTCGCAGGAATCTGCGGCAGGAATTTCGTCAGCCAAGAGGCAAATTCTTTTTGCGGCAGTATTCGACGCATGAGGTCCGCTTCCGCAAAAACCGGTGACAGAAAATCGTGGCCGGAGGGTTCATAGGCCAGGGGAGCGTGGCTGTCAGCCAAATAGAATTTACGGCACCTGGTCTTTACTAAGGTCTCAAGTGCTGCGTGCCGAGTGCTGTGTGCATAGTCATATACCAGGCCCAGTGCAAACGCCAGGTTGGCGTGTTCGCCGCTGCGGATGGGATGGCTCAGTTTCGGCAGCCATTCGCTAAAACGACTAACCGTCAGCATTTCCAGCGGCGCCAGCGCAGCCTGCCATTTTCCGGTTTCCGCGGTTTGCCATTCATGCAGTTCCGCGGTGAGCTGCAACAGCCACGCCAATCCATACGGCCGCTCGAAACCGGTACGATGGGGCGCCTCGAAATAACGGCATTCAGCCGCAATATTCGCCGGCGTGAGATGTGTATCCAGAACCTGACACGTATCAGCAGCAAACTTAGCCGCAGGAAACAATCGCAATAGCCGCACCAGCAGCCAATGGCTGTGAACCGACGAATGCCAATCGTAACTGCCGTAAAACGCTGGATGAAGTACCCGTGGAGTCAGTGCATCCGCATCAGCACTCAGTAGATGCATGATGTGATTGGGATATTCGCGTCTTACATTTTCCAGCGCCATGTGTGCGAATTTTTCGGCCACCCTCTCATCCAGCATTCCCGTGACGGCAATCATAGATCAACCAATTCCACTTCCGCCGTCTCAAGCGTTGTGCCCATGAACAGACTGCCGACACGCACGAAGCGTTCAATGCCGTCGGTAGCCAGAAACCGCACTGTGCCTTCACTGACTGCGGCACACTTCAGGTTTTCATTGGCAAGCAACTGCGCCACGTCTGCCGCCACGGTTTCGCCGGAATCCACCAGCGTCACATCCGGTCCAGCGACCGCACGAATTGTGGATTTGAGCAAAGGAAAATGGGTGCAGCCCAGCACCAGACAATCCAGGCCGTCGCACTTTTTTTTCTCAAGCAAGGGATGCAGATATTCACGCACGACAGCTTCCACCAGTGGACCCTTTGTCCAGCCTTCTTCCGCCAGCGCCACGAACAGTGAACAGGCTTGCGAGAATACCCGGGCATCGGCACGGCGCGCTTTGATGGCGCGTTCATAGGCGCCGCCTCGCACCGTGCTTTCCGTGGCGAGCACGGCTATGTGGCCGGTCTTCGAGGCACGCACACTCGCCGCAGCGCCCGCTTCCACCACACCGATGACTGGCAGCGGTGCAAAATTTTTTGCCAACACTGGCATCGCAACAGCGGAAGCCGTGTTGCACGCGATCACCAGCATTTTTATGCCGCGTTTCACCAGATGGGATGCCGCCTGCACTGCATAACGCGAAACCGTCTCGGCTCCCTTGGTGCCATAAGGGAGTCGTGCGGTATCCCCAAGATATAGAAAATTCTCGTGTGGCAGGCGTTCGCGCACAGCCCGCAACACCGTCAAACCGCCCATGCCGGAGTCGAAGATGCCGATGGGCTGTTCAGCCGTATCGGCCGGTCCGTGCTCTGGAGTCATGCAAGTCAAGTATTGCGATGAATTAAGGGCTGTGCCTTAACGAGCACCGGGTGGCGCTGTAGCATCTTCGGCACGGATATCCGGATCGTTTATATGTTCCGCTTTCCATATCATGGCACGGTGGATACGGTTCCAGCCGCTTGGATGATCGAAGAAAATAAATTCCTCGATTGGCCCCGGCTGCATCTTGCGGTATTCGGACAGGTGCAAGGCCGCTTGGGCAAATCCATCCGGTTCACGCGCCGCGTTCAATCCGAACGCATCCGCTTCAGCTTCCATGCTGCGGGTAATGGTGTTGTTCACCGGCGTCATGAAGAACATGAAAATCGTGAACAACGCCACGATCAAGGGCAGCCCGGCCACGTCACCGACGCCACGGATTCCCCAGCGCACACCCCAGCGGCGCTCGGCCCAGTCGAAGCCCCAGCGTACGAAAGCAAACCCGAGCACGATGATGATGCCGAAAAACACAATGCCTTTATATACGTGATTGAGCACATAGTGGCCCATCTCGTGGCCCAACACTGCCTTGATTTCAGCAGGTGAGCCGCGCTTCATCAGATTGTCGTTCATGCTGATACGCGTGGTGCCGAACATGCCGCTGACGTTTGCGCTCATGCGTTTGGTCTGCTTGGAGGCGTCAAACCAGTACACATCTGTGGCCGGAATTTCATTGGCGCGGGCCAGTGACAGGATCTGCTGCTTGAGCGGGCTGTCGGGCAGGGGTTTGTAGGTATTGAAGATCGGCGCGATGTACACCGGCGCAATGGTAGCGACAAAAACCACGAACACGATGGCCACACCCGCGCCCCACAACCACCAGCTGCGCGTGGCCTTGCGGATCACAGCATAGATGATCACCAGCGCGATGGTGCCGAGAATCAGCGCGACGATCAGCCCTTTGCTCTGATCACCCAGCCATTGACCGAAATCCTGGTTGGACAGACCATACTGGTGTTCGCGGATGAAATTCTCATAGACATTCCAGGGTAAAGTCAGCAGCGTCACCAGAATTATGTACTGGATCGAGTACAGCGCAGTTTGCAGCCATTTGAAACGCGTCAGACGTTCAGCCAAGTTGCGCATGCGTGCCGATAGCCGGGTGCCGAGCAGCAACCAAGCCACGCCCAGCGCCCACAGACAATCCCAAAGAATCAGCCAGTAACCGCCCTGGAAATACGCGTCGGAGCGCGCTCTGGCCGCCGGTGACAGTTGCGCGATATAGGTAGCGGTGGCCGCATCAGCATCGAAGTGGGCAGTTGTAACCGATGCCGGCGGTGAAACAGCATGTGCTGCAGTCGAACTTCCGGCTATCGCCTGGGTAAGTGTCGCGCCCAGAATCAGAAGTAACGTCAGCAGACAAAATAAAAAGCGTTTCATTGAAAGCCCTCCACTCACAGAGCTACACGGTATCGCAACTACAGGATACCTGCCAGACAAACTGCTTGATTCGCATGCGGCTTGCTGTTGTATCTACAAGCCCTGGCCTTGAGACAGGTTCCACAAAATTTGAATAGCAGGCAATTTCCGCAGGCAACGTGCCTGAAACGCAGCATTCCACCTGTAACCCGGGTGCGGCATTGGCATACGGATTGCTTGTATTTATGCGGGGAGACGGGGATCAGGTGCGCGCCGGTTGTACCTCCGCAGCCGGCGGCGCCCTGCTTTAGGACGGGCCGCGGATATGGCCTGCTGCCCGGACATTCAGGCGCGGAACGCCACCACGCCATTTCACAGGATGTGAAATCGGGCTTGCCGGGCGGCAGGAAGCGCGTCCGGCAAGTCCCATTTGTTGCCACTTCTGCCTGACCAAGCAACCTGACAAAACGTGTCAGTATTGCCAAAAATGGACACCCCTGCCGTAGAGCAACAGGGAATCAAACACACAACACGGAGAGCCCATGATCCGCTCGAAATGCCGTCTGCTGCTGCTCAGCAGTTCCCGCACCGCAGGAACCGGATATCTGGAACATGCGCACGAGTATCTGCGCAGCTTTTTGAACGCGCGGGTGAAAACCCTGCTGTTTGTTCCTTACGCGCGTGTATCAGGAAATTATGAGGATTATCTCGAACGGACGCGCGCCAATTTTGCGGTGCTCGGTTATGAGGTTTTGGGGTTACACAGTTTTGCCGACCCTCAACGGGCCGTTACAAGCGCGGAAGCACTGGTGGTCGGCGGTGGCAATACTTTTCAATTGTTGCGCGAACTCTATGTCAACAAGCTCGTTACCGTCATCCGCCAGCGGGTATTGGCCGGTACACCGTATATCGGCTGGAGCGCGGGCTCCAATGTAGCCTGCCCCACCATCCAGACCACAAACGACATGCCGGTGGTATGGCCGGAACGCAGCGAAGCGCTCAACCTGATACCGTTCCAGATCAATCCGCATTACACCGACGCCCGCCTGCCCGGTCATCAGGGCGAAACACGTGCCGAACGCCTGCAGGAATTCACGCACGTCAATCCGACGGTTTCAGTGGTGGGCTTGCGCGAGGGTAGCGTCCTGCGCATCGAGGGCGATGAGATTGAACTGCTGGGTTCTTACACGGCGCGGATATTCACTCACAATACATCACGCGAGATCACCCCCGATGAAGCGCCTGATTTTCTCATGATGCCCACCAATCCAAGGGCGTAAAATTATCGTACAAACCGTTATAATCAGCGCTGTTTATCCAAATCTCCAAGGAATACAGGCATGGGCAAGGGTGACAAGAAGACCGCGCGTGGCAAGATCTGGCGAGGCAGTTATGGTAACCCACGCCCTCACCATATCGCGAAAGCGAAACCGGCTGCGTACGCAGGAACCGTGAAGAGAAAAAAGAAATAAGAGCTGCATCTGGACACAAGAAACCAGGATTTTGGTTGCCTTGCGCCAATGAATAATTTCACGCCACCACGTGACGCGCCACACCCGTCAGGATGGGCAGCGCCACTTGTTGCACCCGCGGGCCCAGATCCAGCGGCTTGATCAGCATCTTGATGCTCATCTCGTGGGGGAAATGCTGCCCGGCCGCATGCCGGCAGCGCTTCTGCAGTCCACGGTACACCCGCCGGTCAAAGGTTTCGCCGGGATGACAGGCCATGAACACATGCTTCATGGCGATCAGGCCGTCTTCGCCGTCTATCATCTTCAGACGATGCCAGAGTGCCCGCAGCACGCGGGCGCGACTGGCGCCCTCGCGTTCACGATACCGCAGAAAATAGTGATAGAAATATTTGTAATGGCGCACTTCGTCTTCGCGGATGTGGTGGGTAAGTTCGCTCAGAACCGGATCCGGACTCAGGCGGCTCAGAGTTGTGTAATAGGCGGCGGTGCCCATCTCGACCACGCAGCGCGCGGCCATCTCCATGCTGCGAGTGGGCTCCAACAAATCCAGCTTACAGCATTCCGAATATTCCCTGAAGAACGACTGATAGGCTTCCTCCCAGTCAAACTCCGGCCATGCGGTCTGTACATAACGTTTGAGTGACTGCCCGTGCTGCAACTCTTCATGTTCCCAATGCCCGGCCAGCCAAGTGGTTACTTCCTCGTCATCGGAAAAATAAGTGATCAGGTTTTGAGTATACAGATCGGTGGTGATCTCGATGAACGAGGCAGTGGTCACCAAATAAAATAATTCTTCTTCATGTGCCACCACATCCCGCCGGATGTTCTGCCATGGAATATCATCCAGCGTCCAGCGCTGATGGCCTGAGTACACATGTCTGGTTTCTGACATCACTACCCCCTCGTCACATGGACATATACGGCATTTTACACCGGGCTCCGGTATCTGTTCAGTTTGACCCCCTCAAGCGTCAAATGTTCCAGATGACGCATACACGCAGTTGCGCTAGAGTAATATGCTGAAAACCCCAGGAGTTCTTACGTGCACGCACCTCGCCACCTGTTGCTGCCGTTCACGATCAGCCTGATCGTTTTGCTGGCCGCTTGTGTGACCAATCCCTACAAAGCGCCACCAGGTGTATCCGCGCCGCCGGCAAATGCCACCATGCTGCCCGATGGCCTCGCGTACCAGGTCTTGGCCTCCGGCGCCGGCAGCGTGCATCCGAATCCGGATTCCGTGATAACGGTGAATTACACCGGCTGGACCACAGACGGCAGAAAATTCGACAGCACCGTCAATCCCGACGGCAGCCGCTCACCGGCAACTTTCCCGTTGAATAAACTCATCCAGGGCTGGCAGGAGATGGTGCCGCTCATGGTGAAGGGTGAGCGTATCCGTGTATGGATTCCCGGCAACCTCGCCTACGACAACCGCAACCGACCCGGTGCGCCAAAAGGCATGCTGGTGTTCGACATTGAACTGTTAAGCTTCAAGTAAAACCTATCTCAAAACTGCTGCGCTTGGCATAACTTTGTTGCGCGTCCTGCCTGCGCTTTTGGTCAGGGCGACCTTATGCCGGAGGGCATGGATGCCCGAGAGCGGCCGCGACGTTTTGAGATAGGTTCTAATCATCTTCCCGATTATTCGGAGCTCTAGTCATGCGTAAACTGAGTCTCATCCTGTTTGTGATCTGTATCAGCACTCTGGGCACCGCTGCGTTTGCAACACAAGCACCTGCCGCACAACCGCTCAGCGATATTGACGCCTATGTGCAAAAGATCATGCAGGACTGGAAAGTGCCCGGACTCGCTGTGGCGGTGGTCAAGGATGGCAAAGTCGTGCTGGCGCGTGGTTATGGTGTGCGCGAAGTTGGCAAGCCTGGCAAGGTGGATGCCAACACGCTCTTTACCATTGCCTCCAACAGCAAGGCCTTCACGGCCGCGGCACTGGGCACGCTGGTGGCACAGGGCAAGCTCCACTGGGGCGATCCAGTCACGGAATATCTTCCGGATTTTGAACTCAATGATCCCTGGGTGACACGCGAAATCACCGTACGCGACCTGCTCACCCATCGCAGCGGCTACTGTGACCCGATCTTCATGTGGTTCACCACGGGCTTCAGCCGCGAACAGATCATCCAGCATTTGCGCTTCGACAAACCCAATTACAGTTTCCGTTCACGCTTCTGCTACGACAACGCCACCTATCTGGTGGCCAGCCAGGTCATCCCTGCCATCACCGGCCAAAGCTGGGAAGACTATGTGCATGCGCATCTTTTCGTGCCGCTGGGCATGACACACACCAATACCAGCGTCGCCGCCATTACTGCCGACTCCGATGCTGCCGCACCCCATGCGGTCGTGGACAGCAAGGTAACGGTGATCCGCCGCTATGACGTTGATTCCATGGCTCCGGTGGGTGGCATCAATTCCAGCGTCAACGACATGAGCCACTGGCTCATCATGCTGTTAAACGACGGCCGTTACGACGGCAAGACCGTGCTGGATCCCAAAATCATCGCAGACATGGAAACTCCACAGATGGTGATCCCCGTGGACAGCGATATCGGCGGCTGGCTGCACGCCATGAGCCCGGGCAGCCATTTCTACACCTATGGCCTCGGTTTCGTGGTGGAGGACTACGCCGGACACAAGCTGGTGATGCATGACGGCGATATTGACGGCATGGCCTCGGCGCTCGGGATGCTGCCCGATGAGCACCTGGGAGTGGTGGTGCTCACCAATATGGACCACGATGACGCACGCAACGCACTGCTCTATCACATCATGGACGAATACCTGGGCGTATCTCCCCGGGACGTGAACGGTGCGCTGCTGGCGCTGGCGCATCAGCAGGAAACGGCGGACAAAGCTTCACAGGCAAAACTGGCGGCCTCACGCATTTCCGGCCCAGCGCCGCTACCGCTCACGCAATACGCCGGCGTGTACGTCAATCCCCTCGACGGCACGGCACGCGTTTCACTGGAAGGCAATCATCTGGTGCTGCGTCTCGGCAACCCGAATTTTACCGGCGATCTGGTCCACTGGAACCACAACACCTTCCGCGTGAGGTTGCGTTACCGTTTCTACGACGAGTCATTCGATCAATACGTGACTTTTGATCTGGATACCACCGGCAAACCCATGGAACTGCGTTTCTACGATCTGCCGGCGCGCTTTGCCCGCGAACCAACGCCTATTGCGACAAAACACTGACTTGTTTCAACCGCGCGGTTTCGAGTGCTTTGCATGACGGCTTGCCGTCTCCACGCTCTGGATTTGTCCAGCGGCGAGGGTGACTTTCTGCAGCAGATATTGTGAACCGAAATCGTAGGTCCACATTTCTGTTCGAACAGCCGCGCCGCCGGAATACCCGCGCTTGCCGGTGCCTGAATGCGTGACATGCTTGCTCCTGGGTTTACCGCACCGGCTTGCCAGTTCATACACACTCATGCCGATACGGATATCTTGCGGTGTGCAGCGGCGCAGAACCGGATTGAACCCATAACCGAGAGTATCAATCGCCTGTACCACGCTCTTGTGAATCAGCAGGACGCGCAGCAACTGGCTGGGTCCGGAGTTGTAATACCAGCGCGCGTCTGGGGAGCCGGAGCGCCCGCGACTTGAGGTGTTGGTATCCGGGTAGATGAAGTCCGGCTGACCGCAGCGCTGGCGCACCGAGGCGGCGCTGTCGCCAATATCCACCAAACCATGGCTGCAGCGCCAGGCGAAGGCCGGCGAGGCAGCCAGCATCAGCAGGATAATCCCAGACCCGATGATCCACTTTATGTTCATACCGATTCCTTCCGGTTGATGCCTGCGGTGCTTTATAGCATACGGTAAACTATCGTCATCACAACGACGCATCAGTCAAGCGGAGGTTTTATGAAAGGTTTACTCGCAACAATAACGGCAGGCACGCTGCTGGCAACAGCCGGCTGCACCTGGGTATCGCCCAGCCCGGCCGTGAAGACGCAAGGCATCATGGTACTGCCGCAGGATCGCGTGGCGCATTGCCGGCTGTTGAGCAAGACTCAGGTGTCCATTGCAAACAGCGTGGGTTTCATCAACCGCGTGCAAGCGGATGTGGAAAAAGATCTGCAGAACCTGGCCATGAACCAGGCGGTGACTCAGGGCGGCGATACCGTCTCACCCGTTACTCCCATGGATAATGGCACGCAAACCTTCGGCATCTATAAATGTCTCGGTGGCAGCGCATCTGCTGCGACCACGGCTCCGTCCGCCGGCAGCGCGGTCCAGACTACGCCGTATCAGCCGCCGCGTTGAGTCCCGGTTTCACGTGAGAGCTGTTTCCCGGCCAGGGCCTGCTTGAGCGGGTCCAGATATTTTTCGTAACGCTTCCAGCGCCCTACCGAGCTGGCATAGATCGGCTGGCGCACCTGGGCAAGACTCGCGGTCCTGACCGGTCGCGAGGCTTCATAGAATCGCAGGCACGCGTCATCCCAGGGCAGACCGCAATACGTCAGCAATTTGCGCGCCTGCCCCTCAATATCCATCACCACATCCTCGTAACGCACCTCCAGCATGCGTCCCAACGGCAGCACCGTGTGCCAGTGCCGCATGAGTTTTTCATACAACCGGTAGAAACGCCCGAGTTCACCCAGTTCATAACTGAAATAATGGCCGGTGGTAAAGAGCTTAGAGAAACAGGACACGCAGGTATCCACTGGATCTCGCACGCAATGAATGATCGTGGCGTGCGGCAAAGCAAGATGAATGAGTCCCACCAGCGCCATATTGCCGGGGAGCTTGTCGGTGATGCGGGCGCTGTCCGGCGCGAGTGCATCAAGGCAGGTAACATAACGCGCTCCGATGCGTGCCAATCCCCCGGGCTCCAACGCTGCCAGCCGTATCGGCAAAGTATCGTCGTCCTCATCCGTGCCCAGTTCCACGCGCGCACAACGGCGCAATGCCTGGATTTCGCCCGCCCCATGCACCTGGGGATGGCTGGCGAGTATCTGCTCCACCAGCGTGGTGCCGGAGCGTGACATCCCCACGATGAATACCGGCCGCGCATCCTTGACGCCTGTATCCGCATTCCGCGTCATGAACCCGGAATCAAAATGACGAATGAAATTCCGGAAGAAATGCTCCTGACGCTCCTCGTCATACTCGATGCCCGCGCGCTTGAGCCGGTTGCCTTCAAGCCAGTTCAAGAAGGCGCGATCAAAATCCTGTGCGTCATCCCGCACCTTGCCGAGCGTGAAATACATTTTCGCGGCATCCTCCGGCTTCAATGTATCCAGATGTGCCGCTGCCGTCTCAAATGCAGGCCATAATGGATCGTCCGATACAAGCCCGGTCACCTGCGAAAGATTGTGCCAGGCGCCGGCGTAGTGCGGCTGCAAACGTAAGGCTTCACGATACTGTTTTTCAGCCTCGTTGAAATTTCCCAAATCCCCGAGTGCTGCGCCCAGACTGTTGTGGATTTCGGCGGATCCGGGATCACACTTCAATGCAACTTCAAAGCAAACCAGGGCTTTGCGCACGGCGCCGGCTTCCCGCAGGGCGAGACCCACGCTCTGGAGTTTTGCGGCATCACTGGCTGCGAGTTCACGTGCGCGCCCGTATGCTTCCACTGCCTCGACATCGCGAACCAATTCGTGCAGCGCCTGGCCACGACTCAGCCAGGCTTGATAATGCTGTGCGTCAATGTCGAGCGCGTGCTCGTAGCTTCTCAGGGCTTCTGCATACTCGCCGCGCGCGGCTTGTGTCAGCCCCAGGTTCAGATACGCCTCCGCATAATCCGGCTTGAGCACCAGCGCCTCGCGAAAGCAAGCCTCGGCTTCCGCATACCGGCTGAGCTCCTTGTATACACCGCCCAGATTGAGGCGATACAGCGGACTGGTGGGGCCGAGGTCAATGGAATGCCGCAGCAGATCCAGTGCGGCTTCGTCGTGACCGGTCTGGTGCGCCAGCAAACCGAGAAAGTGAGTGGCATCAGCATGCGCTGGCGAGTGTCGAAGCACCTTGCGGTAACGCGCTTCTGCGCCGGTGAAATCACCGCGCTGGTGCGCGGCAACCGCTTCCTGCATGAGTGCCTGCAATTGCTCCGACGTGCCGGCTTCAGCCTGCATAACCGAAAACCTCGATATACGGCTGTAGTTGCGCGTGATACGGTTCCAGGCAGTGTGCGTAGCGCCGCCAACGGCCGTGTGCCTCGTGATACAGCGGCCGGCCTACTTGGGCGTAGCTCGCGTTGCTGACGGGGCCGCGCTCGGAAGCGTGCGTCACATGGTCGAGCACTGCATCTGACCAGGGCAGATTGATGAATTCCAGGATAGCGCGCAATTCCCGCTCGGGTTCTGCCAGCAAATCCTCGTAACGCACCTGCCGGAAATTCAATGGCAACTGCCGTGAACAAGACAGCCACAAAGACATCATTTCACAATACAGTCTCACGGTACTTTCAAGTGCGGTAAAGCACACCGTGCCAGCGTTGGGTTCAAAATTGGTCATGAAGCAGGAAAGCACCACATCAAACGGGTGCCGGGTCATAAACAGGATAGGCGCACCGGGAAATACGCGCTGCATTGCGCCCACATGCACGGTATGGAGCGGGGATTTGTCCAGCAATCGGCGTGTGCCGGTCGGACCGATGGCCGCGGTGGCAGCCTGGCGATAAACCTCGCGCGCAGCGGTTTGTTGTGCGGCTGTGAGTGAGGCAAGTCCGTCGGGATAACCGCCGGGGCAGTTTGCCAGACTTTCCAGCATGGTCTGTAACGCGGGCTGCTCTTCCAGCACTGCAAGTGCCGGATGTGCTCCCAGCATGGTGTCCAACAGTGTGGTTCCGGAACGCGGGAAGCCGATAATGAAAACCGGATCCTCTTGGCACCCGGTACGTGGCAGCTCGCGCCATGAGCGGGCCCAATCACCGTCAAATCGCCGTCCGAAAGAAACGACCATTTGCAGATAATTGGCATTCACTGCCGCTTGATGCGTGGGAAGTTTTTCGGCCAAGGCATTCGCCCGGGAAAAATGCCGGGACGCTTCACGGCTCTCACCCGCCGCATCGGCGCACCACGCTAGCTCGAATTCGATATCGAGATGCAGCTTGATTGTCAGCGGGCCGCGTAGAAGTTTCTGGAGCGCAAGCTGCGCTTGTGTGTATTGGCCGCTGCGGCGCTGGCAGCGGGCGTGCACAAACTGCAAAGTGATGAATGCCGGCCAGCGTTTCAGCCCATCCCCAATAACTTCCAGCGCCGCATCTATACGGTTCGCCCGCTCATGCAGGATAGCCAAGTTGCCATAGGCTTGCGGATAATCCGGAGCAAGCTCGCGGGCGCGTTCAAACTGAATCAGCGCCTCGGCAAACCGGCCACGCGCCATCAAGGCCATGCCCAGGACATCCAGCCATTGGGCTGATTCGGGCGCGTTCACCAAGGCCGCACGTGCGAGGTTTTCGGCTTCTGCGAGCCGCCGGAATTCGAGCAAAGACAGCGCCAGGCGATGGCTTGCCTCCAAATCACCGGGATATTGGTCTGCGGCTTGAATATCCGGTGCCGCCTTGTCAGGCGACCGTGTCTTGTCCGGTCTCTGCACAGATTTTCAGCCTCGATGTCGCGGTTCCATTAAGCTCATTCCAATAAAATTCATTTTCATCATGGGCTTGCACAACTATATTCATGTAAGCCCATATCGATAACTGTTGTATGATCACAACGCATAGTTTGAAATCTTAAGCTATTATTATCAGCAGCGCTGAATGACGGAAAATAGTCGCCGAATCAATAGAAATAATGGATGAATGGAATTCCCTACCGTAATACCGGCCGTGTTGTTTAGGCAACAAACATCATGGATGCCCGTCGGTCAGACTGAGACCTAATCACCAAACCTTGATTGTCAGGAGAAACCCAAATGTCCGATCGTAATCTGCTAAAACATGCTGTCCAGGCTGCACTGGCTTGTGGGGTGGCTGGCTCCATGATCGTCGGTCCGGCCGCACTGGCCCAGGATCAAAACACCAATGCGAATACTGCGGCCCAGCTTGGCAAAATCGAGGTCACGGGCACCAGGATCAAACGTACCAGTATTGAACAAGCTCAACCCATCGTCGTCATTACCCAACAGCAAATCAAGGCCACAGGGCTTTCAACCATCGGCCAAATCCTGCAGCGGCTCACCTCGACGGGCGGCGCGCTCAATACCATGTCCAATGACGGCGGAAATTTCACCTATAGCGGCGGTGGCCAGACCAACGTGGATCTGCGAAACCTGGGCGCGAGCCGCGTTTTGGTGCTGGTAAACGGCAAGCGCTGGGTTACGGCCCTGGATGGCACGGTAGATCTCAATACCATTCCCGCCGCCATCATTGACCACATCGAAATTCTGCAGGACGGCGCTTCGGCGATCTACGGTTCGGACGCCATTTCCGGTGTGGTCAATATCATCACGATTCAGAATTTTACCGGCACCGAAGCCAACGCTTACGCGGGCATGTATGACGGTCATGGAGACGGCGGCGGCTGGGATGGCAAAACCCAGAGTTACGATTTCACCACGGGCACGGGGAATGACCACAGTAACCTGGTGTTCAGCATGTCCTACACGAAACAGGACGGCATCGCTGCCAACAATCGCACCATCTCCAAGGAACCGACCTTCGGTACCGGCCAGACGCGCGGCAGTTCGGCCACGCCCCAGGGACGCTTTGTATTCGTACCACCCACCAACAGCACCTCCACGGATCCGAACAACGGACCGGCCGCCTCCACCGGGCTGACCTCAACCCAGTGCCCGACCACCAACTTTGGTTCAGCGACCAGCCCGAACTACGAACCCTTCTGCGATCTGACGCTGATCCCCGGCCAGCCGGGCACGGCAGCGAACCAGTTCAAGCCCTTCACGCAGCAGGATCGTTTCAATTACGCTCCGTATAACTACGTACTGACGCCTGAGGAACGTTACAGCGGTTACGTGGCAGGTCATACGGATCTGGCCGATAACCTGACCTTCAGCGCGGACATGGTGTATAGCCACCGCAATTCCACCCAGCAGGCGGGACCCACGCCGTTATTCTTTGCCTCCACCAGTATCATCACGGATGTGCCTGGCAACCAGCAATACAATCCGTTCGGGTTTGACCTCAACACTCAGACCAACAGCCCCATCGGCCCCGGGTACCTGGGACTGCTCGGCCGGCGCATGGTTGAAGGTGGTCCGCGCATCTACAACGAGAGCGAGGACACCTTCCGCTTCAACGGCGGCTTCAACGGCTATTTCAATCTCGGCAGTTCAGAGTGGGACTGGGATGGCGGCTATATCTTTTCCAAGGACACCGAGCTCGACACCAATTACGGCTCCTTCAACGTGCAGCAAGTCCGTACGGCCATGGGCGACCCCGCCACCTGCGCCGCGACTACCGGTTGCGTGCCCATAAACTTCTTCGGTGGCCAGACCACGCCCATCACGCCGGCGCAGCTCGCCTACGGCGCCTACACCCAGCAGAACCAGGATGCAAACAATCAGCGCATCTACTACGCCGACATCAGCAACAGCAATCTCGTCAATCTGCCGGCGGGTCCACTGGGCTTCGCAGCCGGCTACCAGTATCTGGAACATGACGGCTTTTTCATCCCGGACTCCGTAGCCCAGAACGGTAACGACAGCTTCAATCCGAAAGTGGCGGTACCGCCTACCTCCGGCCGCCTCAGCCAAAACGCGGTGTATGCGGAGTTCGATATCCCGCTGCTCGCCAACCTGCCCGCCGTCAAACTGCTGGATCTGGACGTGGCCTCGCGCTATACCAAGTACAACACCTTCGGCAGCAAAACCACCAGCCGCGCCGGCCTGAAATGGCAGATCAGCGATGAGTTCCTGCTGCGCGGCACCTGGTCCCAGGGATTCCGGGCGCCGGACATCAACGCCCTGTTTGCCGGGAACACACTGTTATCTTCAACCGTCAAGGATCCTTGCAGCGGCTACGACTACAGTGGTGTATCGGCAACCGTGCGGCAACGCTGTGCAAACGGCATCGGCGGAGTGACGCCGGTACCTGGAGGAAACCCTGGCTATGTACAAAGTAACCCTCAAATTAATACGCTGGAAAGCGGCAACCCGAACCTCAAGCCCGAGACCTCCATCTCCCGCACCGTGGGGTTCGTGTACAGCCCCGATTGGGCCCCGGGCCTGAACCTCAATCTGGATTACTACAAGATTTCACTGGAAAACACCATCCAACCTTTGAGCGGCCAAGCCATCTTGGATGGGTGCTATACCTCCGGGAACCTGGCTGACTGTTCCCGCATCGTGCGCGGACCGGCCGGCGCCATCAAAATACTCAATGACAGCGTCACCAACATCGGCGGCACCAAGACCGATGGCTTTGACTTGGGAGGCAGCTATGCCTTGCCGAGCACTTCGGCGGGCGAGTTCAGAGTCGGATTGGATGCCACGTATATTCGCAATTATCAACTGATACTCCCCAATCCAAGCGGCGGAGCCACTGTCGCCCAGCTGGCCGGCGTGGAGCGCGGCGGCACGGTGTTCCCCTTCGGCGTGCCTCGCTGGAAAGCCAGGACCTCGCTGCAGTGGACCCTGGGCAATTGGCGGGCGGAATGGGATATGCGTTATATCAGCGCCCTGACGGAGCCGTGCTCGGATTCGTCCGATGGCTCGGCGAACAGCCTCACCAACCTGGGGCTGTGTTCCAATCCAAACGTCGCCAACAACACACTGTCCACCAACCATCTGGGGCAAACCATCTACCACGATGCGCAGGTAAGCTATAACCTCGATCCAGCCAAACTGACATTCACGTTTGGTATCCGGAACATGTTCAACAAGGAACCGCCATCGTCCACCCAGCAGCAGTTGAACAGCTTCGATCCGACGCTGTATGACGTGCCCGGACGCTTCTTCTACTTCCGTGTGGGCTTCAAGTATTGAACCAAAGTTACTCGCACGGGGCATGCATCCCGCGGTCCACAAGGGCCGCGGGATTTTTTATCGGTGGTAGGAAAGGCGCCTGTTCGAGAGGGTCATACGTAATCGAAAAATTCCACGAAGGGCTGCAACTGTGGTAGAACTGGCTGCAAATGCTTCTCGTAATGCCGCCAACGCTCACGCGCGGATGTATACACAGGCTGCACCACCTGATGAT
>JBOIBC010000003.1:0-21006 GCA_050739295.1 Gammaproteobacteria bacterium | reverse complement strand
ATTCTCCACCCAGAAGCCCGCCGCGCCGCGGGAGTAATCGCCGGTGACGCCGTTCACGCCTTGGCCCATGAGTTCGATAACCACCAGGCCCGTGTGCATCTGCTTCAACAAACCCGCGAAATCCAGTGTGCCGGGTTTGACGATGAGGTTATGCACGCCGCCTGCGTGACCGGTGGTCTGCAAACCCAGTTTGCGCGCTGAATAACTGCTCAGGAGATAATGCTGCAATACGCCCGCATCCACCAGTTCGCGGTCGCGCGTGGCTACGCCTTCATTGTCGAAAGCGGTGCTCGCCAATGCCTTTTTGAGACGCGGGCGTTCGGACAGTTGCACGAAATCCGGAAAGATTTTTTCACCTGCAGCATTCAACAGAAAAGAAGCCTCCCGATACTGTGCACCGCCGCGAATCGCGCCGAGAAAATGACCGATCAGGCCGCGCGCCACGTCCGGCACAAACAATACCGGCGACTGGCGTGTGCCGAGTTTGCGTGCGCCCAGACGCGCCACGGTGCGTTCAGCCGCCTTGCGGCCCACAGCGTCCGCCGATTCCAGTTCCTTGGGGTCGCGTGCAGCCGTGTACCAGTAATCCCGCTGCATGCCCCCCTCTGCGCGGCCGACCACGGCACAGGTCAGACTGTGGCTGGTGCTTGCGTAACCGCCCAGGAAGCCGTGACTGTTGCCGTATACGCGCAAGCCCTGGTGAGACGCGACCGTCGCGCCCTCGGAATTCACAATGCGCAGGTCGAAACCACGCGCTGCATCTTCGCAGCGCTTGGCAATATCAATGGCTTGTTCCGGTTCCAGTGCCCACGGATAACAGAGATCCAGATCGGGGATGTCTTTAGCCATGAGCGCGGCATCTGCGAGGCCTGCGCAGGCATCCTCGGCGGTGTAACGTGCGATGCTGCACGCGGCGCGCACGCTTTCGCTGACGGCCGCAGGCGACAGGTCGGTGGTGCTGGCCGAACCCTTGCGTGTGCCGAAGTACACCGTGACACCAAGACCACGATCACGCTGATACTCCAGTGTTTCAACTTCACCCAAGCGCACGCTGAGCGTGAGGCCCGACTCGATGCTGACGGCGGCTTCCGCCTGACTCGCACCTTGCGTGCGCGCCTCCTTCAGCACCTGTTCCACGAGCGCGTCGAGGTCGGCCCGGGAATAGCTGGTAGTATCATGTTGGGCACGCGCACGCATAATATTCCCGGATCAATAAAAGAGGTCGTGTATTGTAAGCCCATGAGCGCTGATGACGACATTCCCGCAGGTCCGAGCCGTTCGCAATTGAAGCGCGAAGTGGAAGCGCTGCAGAAACTCGGTGAGGAGCTGGTAAAGCTGCCCGAGAGCCAGCTTGTCGCGTTGTCGCTGCCGGACACGCTGCGTGACGCGGTGGACATGGCGCGGCGCATCAACAGCCACGGTGCGCTCAAACGTCAGCGTCAGTACATCGGCCGGTTGATGCGCGAGATTGATCCCGCACCCATCCGCACCAAGTTGAAAGAATTGCGCAGTGCCGACAAAGCAGCCAAATCACGTTTCAAGCACACCGAACGCTGGTGCGACCGTCTGATCGCCGAGGGCGACGCGGCACTGGCCGAGTTCCTGAACCAGTACCCGCAGGCCGACCGCCAGCAACTGCGGCAACTGATGCGCGCCGCGGCCGAGGAAGTCGCTGCTGGCCAGTCGCCGCGCCAAACCCGCGAGCTGTTCCGCTATATCCAAAGCCTGCATTGAATCGGCGGTTTATCCGGCCGTCAAGCACGGGTAGAATACCCGGATGCGGGTGCCTGTAAAAACAGCGGATTTTGTTTTCCGACAAGGCGCGGACGGTCGAGAAACCGAAGCGTACATGCTAGTACGTGAGGATTTCGAGGCCGGTCGCAACGCCGCCGGGGAACAAAAGACACGTTTTTAGAGGTGCCCGTGAAGCCACTCGTCGGCTTAATCATGGGTTCCAAGTCCGATTGGGACACCCTGGAACACAGCGCGAAAATCCTCGGACAACTCGGCATCCCCTACGAGCAGCGTGTGGTGTCAGCGCATCGCACGCCCGATTTGCTGTTCGAGTACGCAGCATCGGCTGTCAAACGCGGATTGGAAGTCATCATCGCCGGTGCCGGCGGCGCTGCACATCTGCCGGGTATGACCGCGTCCAAAACGCCGCTGCCGGTGCTGGGCGTGCCGGTGAAATCCAGGGCGCTAAAGGGTGTGGATTCGCTGCTCTCAATCCTGCAAATGCCGGCCGGCGTGCCGGTGGGCACGCTCGCCATCGGCGAAGCTGGCGCGGTAAACGCGGCGCTGCTGGCCGCCGCGATTCTCGGCAACAAGTATCCTGACATACGCAAGCGACTCGGCAAGTACCGCCGCATGCAGACGCAAACCGTGCTCAAATATCCCGATCCGTCCAAGTAATTCAGATATGTCCCGCGATGTTCATTGTCTTCGTACGACAATATCTTTTACTTTTTGGGGCAGGCTGACATGAATCAAAAACAATCAAAAACAAATTCCGTTCCGATGCCAAAAAGGATTGGCATAATCGGCGCCGGACAATTGGGCCGCATGCTGGCATTGGCCGGTTATCCGCTGGGATTGAAGTTCGTGTTCCTGGACAAGAGTACCGATACACCCGGCGGCCAGGTGGGTGAAATTATCCTCGGTGATTTCAGCGATCCGCAAAAGATCACAGCGCTGGCAGCGCAAGCGGATTTGCTAACCTATGACGTGGAAAACGTCCCAGTCGAGGCGCTCGGGGATATTCCAAAACAAAAACTGTTCCTGCCGCCGGTGGCGGCGCTGGCAACCGGTCAGGATCGTTTATTGGAAAAAAACCTGTTCCGTGAATTGAAAATCCCCACGCCGAAATTCTGTCCGGTGGACACCATGCCGGACCTCGAACAGGCAGTCCAGGTAATCGGGTATCCGGCGGTGCTCAAGACCCGCCGACTCGGCTACGACGGCCGTGGTCAGCGCATCATCCACAGCCCCGCGGAATTGGGCAGCGCCTTCAATGCGCTGGGTGGCGTGCCGCTGATCCTGGAACAATTCATCGAATTCGAATGTGAGATTTCAGTCATCGGTGTACGCAGTCGTAGCGGCGAGACCGCGTTCTATCCCATCGCCGAGAACGTACACAGCAACGGCATCCTGCGCTATTCCATCGCGCCCTGTTCCGATCCGAAGTTGCAAAAACGTGCGCAAACCTATGCTCGGCGAGTCATGGATCATTTTGACTACGCCGGCGTGCTCACCATCGAATTCTTCGTCAAGTCCGGCAAGCTCATCGCCAACGAGACCGCGCCGCGGGTACACAATTCCGGCCACTGGACCATCGAGGGGGCGGTCACCAGCCAGTTTGAGAATCACATCCGCGCCATCCTGGATCTGCCGTTGGGCGACACCTCGCCGCTTGGCTACGCGGCCATGGTGAACTTCATCGGTGAAATGCCACCGCTGGAAAGTGTTCTCAAGATTCCCGGCACCCATTATCACGATTACGGCAAGCAGCCACGTCCCGGCCGCAAACTCGGCCACGCCACGCTGGTATGCAAGACCCGCAAGGAACTCATGGTGCGGCTGAAGAACTTCCCCGGCATGGATTTCTAAAGCCTGTATCGTTATTGTTTTGCTGCGGTCAATCCCCCGACTAGGCTGTCTAGCCGTCTTGTCGGGCTTCCAATTCATTTAAGCAAACACTGATTTATTCGCCTATGTCGCGATTTCGTCATTCCGGCGAAAGCCGGGATCCAGCGGAAACTATTACTGACTGGATGTCTCCGGGTAAAAACCGGGATCACGCCGGTATAATGGCAGATATTGGGGATTGATTAAGTCTATCATGCTAATATAATTGGCATTGTTGACCTAATGACAGAGTACCCCCATGGATGACCTCCGCGAGCAATTTCTTGAACGCCTGACCCGCGAACTCTTCCACAAAAGAGGCGACGGTTTCGTGCTGAAAGGCGGTGGCGCACTGCGCGCTCTGTTCGGGGAACAGCGTCTCACCAAGGACATTGATCTGGATTTCACCAACCCGAAACGCAGCGCGGACTCCCTGCACCACAGCGTCCGGCGGGCCATTGATATGGCAGCCAGGGGCCTGACCATCCAGCATCTGCAGGTCTCCGAACCTGGCAAAACCGAATCCAGTCCACGCTGGAAAGTGAATTTCGAGGCGGCGGATGGCCGGCGTCAGCACATCGAAATCGAGGTCTCGCGTGACCCATCGCGCGCCGTTCCCGGTGCGGTAGTGCAACGGCCATTCGTGCCACGCGCGGCAAAAGGCATCGCGCGTTTCTGGGTGGACATCTACGACGAACCCGCTCTGATTGCAAGCAAGATTGCCGCACTGCTCGGCCGCGAAGTGCCGCGCGATGTGTATGATCTGGACTTGCTCAAGGACAGCGCCGAGAAACCGTCAGTGCCGCTTATCCACTGGGCTGTGCAGCGCGCAAACCTGGAAGGACAAAACCCAGTCACCACCCTCTGGGCACATCTTGATGCCTTGAACTGGCCGCGTTTCCAGTCGGAACTGTTGGACGCACTCACACCCGCGAGCGCCGAGCGCATGGACGAAACCGAATGGACGACCATGAAACTGCGGGTCGGCGAATACGTCGAGCGCCTGTTGCAAGCTGCGTCAACATGAAGCCTTGGCAAATCACACTGGAAGAACGCCTAGAGTCCAGAGATGCGCCTGCGGTATTGAGCCGTGATCTGATTGCGCGTTTTGCACGCACCGGACACGGTCAAGCACTTGCGCCCAGCAGCCTGTCGTACTGGCTGAAAGGCGCGAAAGTGCGCGGCAAGCTCGCTCCGATACAACGCGGTTTATTCCTGAACCGGTTCCGTTCCCCGGCCGGACAACTCGCGGATGCCACACCCTGGCTGCGCGTTGACGCCATCGTCTCGCTCAATACCGTACTCGGCGATGCCGGAGTACTCAACAATCCCTCGCGGGTTGTCACCGCCGTGGTGCCCATGGATCGCCATGCACCGCCTCCGCGTCTCGGCAGACAGCGCACCCAGGCAGGCATGTTTCATTTTTTCGGTATCCCGCGCCGGATTCTCGCAGCAGGTGAGCCAGTGGATCGCCTGGATCAGTCAGGGAAATGGGAGCATCCGCGTACCACACCTGAAAAAGCCCTGCTTGACTGGCTGTATCTCGCTGCGAGTCCGCGCAGCCATCGCACCTGGCCGCCGCGCACTGACATTGATCTCGCTACGCTTGACTCAAGACGGCTGGCGCGGCTTGCAAAAACAACGGGGCTTGGTTCTGTACTGGCCGATTGGTTGCAGGGTTCGGCTAATCATGGATGAGTGTCCTGACCGGAAAACACTGCGTACCTTGGAAACTGATATTTCAAGACCTAACCGCGTTCTTTGGACCGTTCTTTGCGTTCTTCCTGAGTCACTGTGTACATAAATCTGATGTTGTGACATTTTCTTGAGCACGGCTTTCAATCTTCTTAAGGTACTCAGGAGTAATGACATGCTCAGTAACCAAATCCTGCCTCGCTTTCAGAAAATTTTGCTGCCGTTGTCTTAATTGCTCAATGACAACATTTCTTTGAGAATCAAGAAACGTGAATACTATCTCCTTCATAGGCGAGTCTTTTATGTCACCAAATCCACCGTCTTGCTTATACACGATTAGCCTGCACAATGTTTTTAGGTGCGTAATACCAAGCTTGGACACTTCTGGACGAAAAATAGCGATGGTTAGTACTTTAGTAAAAAATAGTTTGTCAAATTCTTTGTCATCTGCAACATTCGTTTGATTTAATATGCCACTTGCTCGGACATCGTGCGCAATTTCAGACAACTCAATTCCGGCAAATTGGGTTTCCAACGATCGGGTCGTTAAATAGGCTGATGCAATCCATATAATCAATCCTGTCACTGCGGCACAGGCTATAAAGATTATAATAACAGTAACTCGTTTGATCATTTGCGTATGAGTTAATGATTGGGTAATAGCTGACCGTAGGAGAGCCCAAAGATGTCTTTAAATGTGGCCTCGTTAATGATTTGAGGACCACTAATTTGTATTGTGTAGAATTCTTTTGACGCTGTTACGAGCTCTGCAGCAGATGGTATATCCAGGAAGCTGGCTAAACCAACTGAAAGATAATCGGTAATAAGTTGATGACTCTCCCAATCCCCATACATCTGACCTAATATTGGTTCTGCGTTATTTGCAAGGTACCCATTAAATCCTTGCCACACCATAGCGTAATATTCAAGACTAGAATCTGAAGAAATGTCGCTTACTGAAAACCCACTAGCATATGTTTGCCATGCTTTAGATTCGATTGGATATTGCTCTGAGAAATTGGGATATTTCGCTGCAAGAGTAGCTCTAAATTCATTAAATACTGTTTTATCGTACTCGTCGTTGAATAATCTTTGAAATGCTGCAGCCATAGCACCATCAACAAAATTTCCACCCGTGAGCCTGGATGCTGTTCCTCCGACAACGCCAGCTAGCACAGTACGTAAGGCGATATTCTGAGTACTATAGTAATTGGTTCCGGTATACACCGAGCCGATGGCCGCACTCGACTCACTCCCCACAAAAGCCCCGATAAATCCATCACTGAACCGTCCTCCGCCCGCGGAACTAAATGCCCCGCCAACAAGCCCCTCCACCACGGAACGCCCTAGCAATTCTCCAGATGACAGGTCACTTCCATACGCAGAGAAATATTGCCCGCCTACGTAGCTGAACGCAAATGCCTCAGCCCCGCCAAGCGCTCCACTGCGCAACCCCACTCCGATGTTACCGGTCTCCAGATATCCCGACTGTGCCTGTGAGACCGCCGTCACCAGGTAATCGCACCAGCCCTCGCACACCGGAATGACATTGAGCGCCGCGCCCACAATCGGCCCGGCAATGCCTATCACCTGCCCATACTGCTGCGGGAAAAATCCCGCCATCGGATCACCGGTGCTCAGAAACCCGCCCAGCATGAAATACCCGCTCGGATCAGAGAGCGACAGCGGATTGTCATTCACATAGGTATAACGGCTGTAGCCCTGGCTGGAGAACGGATACTGCACGTTCGGGTCCGGTGACAGGAACATCCCTACCTCCGGGTCATACACGCGGCCTTCCATGTCCACCAGCCCCGGATCCATGTCCTCGTGACCGGCATAGCCTTCGTGTTGTCCCACCGGCGTGGGCGTGAAATACGTGCCGGGTACCGGATCGGTGTAGGCGTTGGCTCCGGTCGTCGGTCGCTGCTTGCCCCAGGCGTCGTAGGCTGCTCGCGGCATCCTGCCTCCCGCAGCACTTGTACATCCATGTACATCGCTCACGAGGGAAACCCGTTGGTGCGCTCCGCCCAGGTTTTCCGTGACCGTGGCGATCACACTGCCGACCTCGTCATGCACGTAGAAACTCAACGTGTCCTGTGAAAACTAAGCATCTCTAATTTTATTTGGATTTATGTTTTGATTTCCTATCGCACACTAAAAGCTGTGCCAACTTATCATCTCCAGCTTCCTCAGCGGTATCCGATGCAGTTTTTCCATCCTCATTTCTCAAACACGGGTTTGCACCATTTTTCATAAGACTTTTAACTATATCGGTTGATTTCATGGCGGCAGCAGCCATAAGTGGAGTAATGCCAATATCATTACTGATGTTTGGTCTTGCGCCATTTTCCAACAACAAACTTACGATATCACTATCTTTTCGATAGACCGCATCTAAAAGAGGTGTCTCACCACTACGATTTGTGAAATTGACCATTGCGTTGTGTGCGATCAATGCATCTATACATGCGATGTTACCCCCAAGAAATATCGCAGCATCAAGAGTGCTGCTTCCATCCACCGGCTCAGTATCATTTGGAATAAGTCCATGTTTGAAAAGAATATCCAAGACCTTAGGGTCGCAATCACTGCTGCCTACAAGAGAAAATGAAATCGGTAAAATATACGTACGTGCATTTACATCAGCTCCCACATTTACCAAGACGTTGACAACTGCGCGCATATTCTTGGGCTTGGCTTTGAAAACGGCCCCCAGTATTGGAACCCCATCTTTGTCCTGATAATTCGGATTAGCACACTCACCAATCCACCTCCACATCCCATTGATATCTCCACTTATTGCCGCTCGCATCAGTTTGATGCTAACCGAAGAATTATCAGCGGGAACAACCCCGCAAAGCGGCGATGCAGCCAACGCGGGGGGGCCAAGAAAAACTAATATTGCCAAAAGTACTAGTCTCATGATCAATGACTCTCATGCGCCGCAATCAAGATGTCATCTATTGATTGGTATCGATAGCCAACTTCCGCAAACACGTTGAAAATATCACGATAGTTCGGTGGTGTCTGACCTAAATCAGCTTGGATCCGATATATATCGGGGATATCGCACTTGTCAATTCCGCAGTCAGTTTCGTTAGTCCTTATACTAATGGTTAGAAGACTATTTGCTTTATTTGCATCCAGTAATTCAATTGCTGCTCCCAAAATCTGTTCCTGCGAAGCTGTAAGCCCTGATTCTTCATCAACACCAAACAGAACTTGCCTAAGATTGGCAACGAGTTCTGTCTGTGCCTCTGCCGCTTTACGTGCCGCCTCGGCTTTCCGCGCATCCTCATCATCGTTGAATATCCTCTGGAACGCGGCCGCCAATGCTCCTTCGGTGAAGTTACCGCCAGTCAGATGTGATGTCGTCCCGCCGACCAGCATGGACAGCACAACTCGTGTAGATTCATTCGCGGCACTGAAGTAGCCCGGCTCATTCGGATTGCCGCCTATCTGCCCAATTTCGCCACTGGAAAGGCTGCCCGCAAACGCCCCAATAAACCCATCACTAAACCGCCCGCCACCGGCAGAACTAAATGCGCCACCGATCACACCCTCAACCACGGAGCGTTCGAGCAAATCCGTGCCCTCGGGATTCACGCCAAACTGGCCGCCCACATACGTGAATGCAAACGCCTCAGCCCCGCCGAGCACTCCGCTGCGCAGACCGGCTCCGATGCTGCCGGTTTCCAGATACCCAGCCTGTGCCTGCGAGACCGCCGTCACCAGGTAATCGCACCAGCCCTCGCACACCGGAATGACATTGAGCGCCGCGCCCACAATCGGCCCGGCAATGCCTATCACCTGCCCATACTGCTGCGGGAAAAACCCCGCCATCGGATCGCCGGTGCTCAGAAACCCGCCCAGCATGAAATACCCGCTCGGATCGGACAGCGACAGCGGATTGTCATTCACATACGTGTAGCGGCTGTAGCCCTGGCTGCTGAACGGATACTGCACGTTCGGGTCCGGTGACAGGAACATACCCACCTCCGGGTCATATACGCGGCCTTCCATGTCCACCAGCCCCGGATCCATGTCCTCGTGACCGGCATAGCCTTCGTGTTGTCCCACCGGCGTGGGCGTGAAATACGTGCCGGGTACCGGATCGGTGTAGGCGTTGGCTCCGGTCGTCGGTCGCTGCTTGCCCCAGGCGTCGTAACTCGCAAGACTCATGGTTTGACCGCTGCCTCCCAGATTTTCCGTGACCGTGGCGATCACGCTGCCGACCTCGTCATGCACATAAAAACTCCAAGTGTTCGCCGTGATCGTACCGCCGCTGTTGGCGACCATTGTTTTCACGCCCACCCGCACACCGCCCGCGAGAATGTAATGCCGGTAGGTGAAATCGCCCGTGGCGCTGTCGTATTCCTCCTCAAACAGGCCATCTATGTAGGTGGTGGTCTGGGTGTCACTGCCTTGACTTTCCACCCGGATCAGCCGTTCCCGATCCGGACCGTAGGTAAACGTTTCAGTCACGCCACCGCCGATGATCTGGGAGGGCTTGTTGTAGCTCGTCCAGGTCACCGAGCGGTTCACGTCGCCGGTCTCGGTGAGCAGATTGCCGTCCGCGTCATAGGTGAAGCTGCGGGTTCCGCCGCCTGGCAGCGTGAGGCTACTGACCGCATGCGGCTGAGAGTATGTGTAACCGCTCACGGTATAGCTCGGGTTGCTGTATTGGAAATTGGTATAGACACCGTTCGAACTGAACGTGGCGTTGCCGTTGGGGTTGTACACCGTGCTGACGCTGTTATTGATATACGTAAGGCGGTTGAGGCCATCGTACGTGAAGGCTTCATTCAAGGCCGGAGGCGCCGTGCCGGTCCCTACACTTTCGCTGACACCACGGTTCAAAAGATTGTTGTAGCCATCCCAAGCGTAGCTCGCGTTGAGTGTATCTCCAGCCGGCCCGGCGTTGGCCATGGTGGCATCCAGCATCCCGCTTGCCGCGTCGTAGGTGTTGGTAATCGAGAATGCGGCGCTGCTGCCGTTGGCGGCATCGAAGGCTTCCTGATCCACCTGGCCCTGAGCGGTTTCGTCCGTGGCTTCCCACAGCACCCAGTTCGGATTGCCACTGGGATTGAGCCTCTGCACTTGAGCCAAGTAACCGGCGCTGTTGTAAACGTAACCTACCATTAAGACCGTGCCACCGGGTGGCTGACTGTCCGAGGCAAGCACAATACGGCCGGGCAACTCGCCGCCCAGAGATTCAAAGTGCCGCAACACGCGCGGGTCACGCCGTAGCGGCGGATACAGCGACAGTCTCGGGTCAAGGGCCGGTGGCGGCCATTGCACTTGGTCGTTAGACGCAAATCCCGCAGGCTTCGTCCTTGGGCGAGTGGACTGGTTCGCGTGCACGAGGAAGAACACGGCGCGTGTCGAGTACTGATACAACGCGGCCGGTAAGCGTGGCGGCGGAAGCATCGCCAGCGTTTCAGCTATTTCAATCGGCGCCGATACCGAGACCGCCGGCAGCGGTAGTGGCATATCTGATGAAATGGATACCGCTGTTGGGGTCAGCGTAGCGACGACCGGCGTGCTCAACTCTGACCGTACCGGTGCTGCAACATTCCGCATCGCTAAATCGCCGCCCGGCGCAGGCGACACGCCAGAAAAGAAACTCGGCGAATCACCGCTTGAACTCGCCGGGGGTGGCGGCGAAGGGGGTGCCGTCGGTGCACAGGTCTTGCAGCCGCCTTGCAAATTGTAGATCACTTCCACCTCGTTGCTGGCACCGCTGCAGCCTGCCGGGTTGCAGGCGACCACATAGAAGAGGTTGTATTTGTCGAGCTTGCCGACCGTCGTTGTGTACGATGTGGAACTGCCGCTGTATATTTCGCTAAAGGCACTCCATGGACCAGTCGCATGGGCATACGACCAGTAGAGCTGATAGCTGGTCGCGGTGCTCGGCGCAGACCATCCCAGCGCGATACTGCCAGTGGTAGTCTGACTGGGTCCGCCGAGCGATGGGGCCGCGGGTGGCGATTCGTGCCATATGGTGACGCTCGGATACGGCGGACCGTTCGGCGTGGGCAGGCTCGCCACACCCTGATCGTACGCTTTCACGCGGACAAGGTAGCTGCCCGGTGTAATCTGATCCGCGGTGAAGAGGCAGGACGTGGAAGTAGACGTGCAACTTCCATCAATCCAGAGGTAAGTTTCAGTTTCGGAATCGTACTCACCCAGCTGCACCTTGTAGCTGCTTACCGGTCCACCCGAATTGGCCACGGGTGCGGTATACGTGACCGTGAAGGAGCCGTTCCAGGCAGATTCAGATGGAACGCTCAGATTGCCGGCAGGGCCCGGCATGATGATTGTCGCGTAACTTCCACCCACAACCCAAACTGTGCAGGCGGTTCCGCCGGTGGCGGGGTCCGTAGTACAGGCTCTGAGTTCGTAGGTGTAGGTGCCGTTTTGATAAACGCCGCCGGTCAGCACCGCGGTTGCCCACAGTGTCCAGATGCTTCCGCTTTCGGTGGGTGTGCCGCTGACCGAACTGAACGCGCCTCCGTTTAAAGACTGCTGCAGTTGATAACTAATGCTACCACTTGAGCCGGTGTTGAGCGTGGAGGCTACCCAGGTGACCGCCCAACTAGACGCGGTCTGATCGCTCGCTGGCGGCGTGGGGGCGCCGGGATTCGTGGGCGGGAGAGTGACCGCCACCGCACTGCTGATCGCCGCTGGCCCACAAAGTGCGGTTTCGTTGGGATCACACGCGATCACTTGATACGTGTACTTGCCATCTTGAGTGTGCGATATCGTGGGGGAGGTGGTATTCGTCCCGGAATAAATCGTTGTGAAGCCATTACTGCCAAGTTCCTCCTGCAGTTGGTACGTGACTTGCGTACCCTGCACGGCCGGTGCACTCCAGCTCACCGTATACGCGGCGGGTGAACTCGTTGGAGTTACGCTCGACGGTACCGTGAGGTCCTGTGGGGCGCTGGGTTGAATGTAGGTCCTATAGTCGCTGGAGACCGGACTGAACGCGGAACAGGCACCGCTCGCGCACGCCTGCACTTCGAATCTGTAATTGCCGTCATAGCTGATCGAGACCGGAGTCTGCGTGGCCGTACCTGAATAAGCCTGCGAGAATGCGGCGCTGCCATGCTTCATGTCCAGGTTGTAGGTAATCGGACCCACGGTAGTGCTCACCAAACTCGAACCGGTCCAACTGATATTAAAAGAGAGGGTGTGCTGATCGGAAGACGGGATTTGAGGCGTGCCCGGCACCGTCGGCGGCAGGCTCACGGCAAGCGTGGTCGTGGCATAGCTGCTGCAGTTGGTATCATTGCAGGCTTTCAGCCACCATTTGTAAGTGCCATTGATGGTGATCGCCTGATCCACCCAATTCGCATCGGGACCGCTGTAGATTTCATCGGCATCCGTTGGTGCCGTAGCGCCCGAAGGCGTGCGATACAGATGGTAAATTTCGCCGTCCTGCGCGAGCGTCCAGGCGAGGTCAATTTGTGCGCCGTCATTTGGATCTACGGAGGCGGAAAGTCCTGTAGGCACAGCAGGCGTACCGCTGGTATTGATCCCGGTGAGATTCGGATACACCACTTGCGAGACGCGGCCCTGGTCATCGTAGGTAGTGGTGACCCAATATTCCTGACCGTTGACGACGGTGATTTTGTCGGTAGGGTTGCCATAGGCGTCGTAGGCGTAGCCCTCCCACACCCCGTTCGGGCCTTCAGTGTAGGCGAGGCGGCCGACACCGGCGCCATACGCGATGTCGTATTTCCAGATCGTGGTGCCTTCGGGCTCTGTGCGGCTGACGAGCCGGCCGAGCACGTCGTATTGATTGGAAACGGTTTGATTCTTGGCGTCGGTTTGACTCAGCAGTTCGCCGAGGGCGTCGTAGGTGTAACTCCAGGCCCCCATGTCGGGATCATGCATGCTGAGCTTGTCGCTCGCTGAGTCGTAGCTCATGGAGACGGTATTGCCATCCGGCGGCGTGACCGAGATCAGATTACCCCCACGGGTGTAGCTGTAAGTGGTCGTGCCGCCGGCGTCGGCGACCTTGGCGGGCTTGCCGAGCGCATTCAATGTCGTTGTGATCTGCTCGCTACCGACGTTTGTGCCTGCGGCAGTTATGGTCTTCGTGGTTTGCAGGCCATTATACCCATAGCCGATGGTGCGCGTGCTGCCACAGGGGCTGGTGGTGGTGGCGTTGTAGGGCTGCGTTTCCTGGGTGACACGATTCAGCACATCATAAGTTTTTGTGTCCCAGCACTCGGTCTGACCGCTCTTGAAAGGAACTGAGGTCTGAGAAACCCGGCCGAGCAGGTCGTATTGCGTATCCTGAATCACCGACTCGCCGCCGAAGCCCAGGCGCACGCTGCGTAGCGCACGCCCCAGTTCGTCGTACTGGGTCGCTAATTGGCTGCCGTCCGAGCCGGTTTGTGTTACTTCATAGACGGCACCGGATACACAGCCGGAACAGGAGGAGTAGCCCCAATTCGTGTAGACCGCCGGTTCCGGCCCGCTCTGCGTGAGTTTCCGACCGAAACCGTCATAGTTGTAGGTAACCGTATCGCCGTTGTCATCGGTGTCGCTGAGTTTTTCACCCCAATCGTTATACGTCAGGCTTTCGTTCTGACCAAGCGCATTGCTTATCGTCACCGGGAAGCGTTCGGTGGGATCGTAGGATATCCCCGTGGTGCGCGACGCCGCGCTAGTCCCGGAAACGGTGCTGGAAAGTGGGTTGCCAAACCCGTCGGGCGCGTATTGTTTGGTGAGCGTCATGGATCCGCCGCCGGTCAGGCCCACGATGGTCTTGGTGTCCGTGGTCAGAAAGCAGTTCCCGTCGTACTGGAAGCTCTCCGTTTTGGCCGGCGCTGTCGAACCCCCAAAACTGTCTGTGACGCTCACTTGCGTCGCGTGTCCGGGACAGGTGGATTCTTCCCCGTACGTGGTCGTCGTATTTACCGTCGCCGTAGTCGTCGTATTACCAGGATCGGTCGCGGAGGTCGTGACCGTCACGTCCGTCGGCATGATGTCGGTACCAATTGACGGGCTAGTGCCGACGGTCTGGTATGTCGAGCTGGTGCTGGTGGTTTCGTAGTTGGCACCGCTGAGGTCATAGAGCAGCGTCGTGGACAGGCCGACGTAGGGATAACGCACCTGCGTACCTGAATACGGAGCGATATTGGTCAGCCCGGTGTTCGAGGTAGTGCTGAGCGTGACTCCGCCGGTGGTAAACGCGGCCAACGGCGGCGATGAGGTGTAGTTGACTTCACAATCCGGCTCGGCCGGATTGGTATAGCTGCACGAGATATTGACTCCCCCCGCCCCCACGTTAGGAGGATTATGGCTTGCGCTGGAGTCATAGAAGTTACTCGACGTCGCCACCATGCCGGTGTACGGAAAAGCCTGGTCATAGGTGGCTTCCGTATACAGCCCCGTGTTGTAGTTGATCGCCTCGACTTCGGAGAATCCCAGAAACCCTCTTCCCCACTGATCGAGTGCGGCGCCGGCATAGATGTAGTAGGTGTAAATCTGCTCTGGGCCGTTTGAGTTGGACACGCCCGTATCTACCGCAAAATCGTCTACCACGTACATCGGCCCCATGTACGCGCGAATCTGCGGTGGACTTATTACCGATGATCCGACCCCGGAAACGTAATTATTGTGGGTGGCCTGGTCAATGGGGATATACCCCACATCCGTGTTCTGTCCCAAACCGTCGGTCACCTGGTTCAGTAGATAAGGCGCATTGGCATTGAAGTAAATTTCCGTGTTGCCGCTGCCTTGCGAAAGGATCATGTCCTGCCGGCCATCACCATTCACATCTACGAATTGCGTGGGGCTACCCTCGTAGGGTACCTGGCTGACATTCAGCGCCGTGAACGTAACGCCGTTGAACAGATACCAGGTGCTGCTTGAGGTATCCGGCACGAGGATTTCCTGCCGTCCGTCGCCATAGTAGTCCACCGGCTGCGCCTGGCTGAAGTCTTCCCCCGACAGTGCTCCGGCGGATTCCGAACAAGCATTGGGATTCCCGACTTGCTGTGACAGAAAACCAAAGCCCTGGCCGGTATTGGGGCAGTACCACCAGTTCGAGCCAGTCATCACAACGGCACTGGACAGCCCATCTCCATTCGCATTAATGAACTGAACACTATAGCCGTCGCTCTCGTCAAAATTGCCCGGGATCAACTGAAACGTGCCGCTGTTGCGGTTCCATTTCACTACGCCGGTGCCCGCCACATAGACTTCGGGCGTCGCTTGGCCGTCGTAATTGACAGGGGTTAATTTAGGCATGCTGCCGGAATAGCTAATACCGGTGGCCGTGGGAGAGCTACTAAGCGAGCCGCTGACGTTGGCGTAGTAATAAAGTTGGCCACCGTCCGCGAACAGGATTCCGGGTTCTCCATTGCCGGTCATATCCACTGCGACCGCATCAGGAGTGCAGCCGTCGTCGGAAGCACAAGCGTAAATCGTACCGCCTGATGTCGTCGGAACCAGTTCGAGTGTCAGATTCGCGTTGCTACCGGCTTGGCCATTCCACTTGAGCAGGTACCAGGTCGGCGTGTTTGGGTTCAGACCGGGATGTGAGTAATAGGGAACCAGGAGTTCCTGCTGGCCGTTCCCGTTCAGATTCGTCACGACGGATTGCTGCAGGCCAAAGCCTATACCGCCATTACAGCCATTGCCCGAAAATGATCCCAGCACCGCGACCGGTGTGGTGAGATTGGTGCCAAACAGCACGTCCACCGTGCAGCCGTTCGCGTATATGAAATCCGTCAGCCCGTCCCCGTCGAAATCTGCCACCTGATATCCGGCGGGGAGACCCAGCAACACGACGGCTCCACCCGAGTTGAACGCCGTCGGCGCGCCGCTGTACGTGAAACTCGTCGGGTTAAAACAGGTGCCGTCGCTGCCGCATTCCTGCACGTTCGCGAGTGTGAGCGGCGACACCGGTGTGGCAGGTATAGGGTTGTAATTCAGCGTGTAGGTGCGTAGCGTGCTGCCGTTGCCGTTCTGAACCACGATCGAGGTCAACATCACGGCGTTGACGCTTACCGCATACCCGGTTGCACCCACGAACTGGGAATAGCTGTCGGAACGGTAATTGCCCGGGTTACCGCCGTCGTATTGGAACAGCACTTTTGCAACGGTACCTGACGTACTACCGTAGTCGATCTCCGAAACCGCGAACGCGCCGGGGAAATTTCCGCCATTGAACGAGTTCACGTCGTACTGGAAAGTAATGAAATTCCCGTAGCGGTCGGTAATGTTGGTGATCAGCCATTCCAGCGCCGCCCCATTGGGACAGGTGCTGGTGCAGGTAAACGGCACAGTGCTGTAAATGCGAGTAAGCCCTGAGCGGTCCACGACGGTGAAAGATTTTGGTGATCCGCCAGCCATCGAGCTGCTGGCCGTGACCTGCTGAAAACTCTCAATCTCGGTGTGATAGACGCTGCCGGCCGCTCCGTAATTGCCGCTGGTCACGATCAACCGCTGGCCGTCAAGGCATAAGCGATCTGCGCCGGTGCCATCCGGGATGTGGATGGCGTTGTCCTGATCCAGCGTCTGCGGACAACGGCTGATGACTGACAATCCCGTCAGAGACCAGCCCTCGCCCAAGATCCCGTTGCCTGCCTGGCTGTTGTAGAGCAACGCGAGACTGGGCTTGAGCCCGTTCACGCCGGGTGGAAGATCAAGGGGGATCTGGTAGGTAGCCGCCCCCGTAGGACTGACAGAGAACTGGCCGGGGGCCGTGCCTACCGTGTTGGCCAGTACAGCCGCGGGGGATAGAGAAAAAAGCCCAAAAAAACCTATAGTTACGATAAACACACCCGCGCGCGACGCGGGTTGCCGCAGAGCTTCAAAATACGAGTCACGCTTTAGAAACACAGCCCACACCCCGACTGCATTCAAGTTCGCATCTATACTTTACTCTAGTCCAAGATTATTGGAATTCAAGGGCTGTTCCAAAAAAAGCGACATTAAGCAGGTTCAATTTCATGAGACCAGAGTCTCGCGCAATGTTTCATCGCCTACGTAATCGGGAGCAATTGAGAACCCACATTGCCCTTTGGATGCATGCGCATGGAGAGAAGACTCTGCGTCTCACAGTGGATATCTGTCTGGTTGCCGGCATCGCCGTGGCGGGCTGGCAGTTAGCGCTAACCCTGGAACCCTACTTTGCTCACCCCCATCCCGAATCATCTCAGTCCTCATCGCCCAACCGACCCTTGGACATTCGCAATCATATGAACATGACGGCCCTGGTGAACGCACATCTTTTTGGCGTGCCCCTGACAACTACGGCTCCCGTAGCAAGCGCCTCAAGTATCAAGGTAAATGGAATCCTGTACTCATCCCTGGCACAAGACGCAGCAGCCATCCTGACTTTTGACAATCAGCAAATCATTGCACACCAAGGCACGCAGCTCCCAGACGGCGATTCCGTGACTACCATCAAAGCCGACCGTGTGATATTGAATGAGAATGGCCAAGCGGTAGCTGTAATGCTGGATATAAAAATGGCCGATCTCAATGCACATTTCACGCCCAACCAGTTTGCCAAGTCCGGCGGAACAGATCTTTCTCAGTTATCCTCTCCTGCCCAAAGTTCCGGGCAAGACGATTACCCGGGCATTGCCATTCCGGAAGCCAACTCAATGACGCGCGCCCATCCTTCATTGATGCCCACGCACTTCCAATCCTTGGGCTCGCTCCGGGGTGGCCAAGCCATGCAGCACTTCAACAAGCTTCATCCGCCCGTAGTGGAATCACGCCCACCCCGATCTTTTTAGAACCTATCTCAAAACTACTGCGCTTGACGGAACTTTGTAGCGCGTCGGCTCAACCACATCGCTTCCCTTCCCTGCTCCGCTTGTGGTCCAGGGCGAACATGCTGTCCGCCCGCTCGCCGTATCCGGCGAACCCTCATGTACTAGCGTGTACACTCCGGTTTTTCGCCGCCACGGACGCCGCATGCGGCGTACCGTTCTGTCTGCGCTTTTGGTCAGGAAGACCTTATGCCACGGAGGGCATGGCAGATTTTTGCTCCTGCAAAATCTGCACTTCCGCCATCCATGGCGGTCGGATGCCCGAGAGTGACCGCGACGTTTTGAGATAGGTTCTAGTAAGGTGCTGATGAATGCTCATGGAAATGCCTCTCCCCGATTTCCCGGGAAAAAGCTTGAAGCACTCACCGCTGATCAGTGACTCGAGTGGTGGCTAAAGTTCAGAAAATTCAGGAACATGTAGGTGAACGCTAGGTTGCCGGAACCGCATCCAGCGGCGCCACTTGCGCCATAAGGCTGGGTGACGCTGGACTCGCCAGCACAGAGAGCCCGGCAATTTTCCAGTAGCAGCTAGATCTTAATCTCAGTTTCCCGTCCCACCCACCGTCAGACCGTCCACCCGCAAGGTCGGCTGGCCGACGCCCACCGGCACGCTCTGGCCTTCCTTGCCGCAGGTGCCCACACCTTCATCGAGTTTGAGATCGTTGCCCACCATGGATACGCGTGTGAGCACATCAGGGCCGTTGCCGATGAGTGTCGCGCCACGCACCGGCTGCGTGATTTTGCCGCCTTCGATCAGATAGGCTTCGCTGGCGGAAAACACGAATTTGCCGCTGGTAATATCCACCTGACCACCGCCGAAATTCACAGCGTAGAGACCCTGTTTGACTGAACGGATGATCTCCTGCGGATCATGCGGTCCCGGTTGCATATAGGTATTGGTCATGCGCGGCATGGGCAGATGTGTAAAAGATTCGCGCCGGCCATTGCCGGTGGCCGCGACGCCCATGAGCCGGGCGTTGAGTTTATCCTGCATGTAGCCCTTGAGCACACCGTTTTCGATGAGCGTGGTGCATTGCGTGGGTGTGCCCTCGTCATCCATGTTCAACGAACCACGGCGATTCGCGAGTGTGCCGTCATCCACCACCGTGCATAATTCCGATGCGACTTTCTCACCGATGCGGCCGGAAAATGCCGAGGTGCCCTTGCGGTTGAAGTCTCCTTCGAGACCATGGCCAATGGCCTCGTGCAGCAAAATTCCTGGCCAGCCCGGCCCCAGCACCACGGTCATGCTGCCGGCCGGCGCCGGCGCCGCTTCCAGATTCACCAATGCGGTGCGCACCGCTTCGCGTACGATCTGCAGGGCGCGGCCGGATTCCAGAAAATAATCGTAGCCAGTGCGCGCGCCGCCACCGGAATACCCCTGCTCGCGCCGGCCGTTCTGCTCGGCAATCACGTTCACGTTGAAACGCACCAGCGGCCGCACATCGGCCGCAAACGTGCCGTCGCTCGCGGCCACCAGCACCACCTCGTGCACGCCGCTCAAGTTCACCATCACCTGCTTGATGCGCGGATCGAGCCGTCGCGCTTCGCGGTCCACCTGCTCCAGAAGCTTCACCTTGTCTTCGTCCTTGAGCGTGGGAATCGGATCCACCGGCAGATAAAGCTGACGCGGCGATCCGCCATGCCACGCCTGCAAGCCATTTTGTCCGCCCTGCTTGACGATGGCACGCGCCATGTCGGCGGCGCGGGTCAGCGCGGGCAGTACGATTTCGTCGGAATATGCGAAACCGGTTTTCTCGCCGGAGATCGCGCGCACGCCCACGCCTTGTTCAATGCTGCGCGAACCTTCCTTGACGATGCCGTCCTCCAGTGACCAGGATTCGTGACGGCTCATCTGGAAATACAGATCAGCGCTGTCCACCTTGTAATCGAGGATGCGGTCCAGCACGCGGCTCAACTGCTGCTCGTCCATGCCGGAGGCGGCAAGCAGACTCTGTGTGGCAATTTGCAAGGGATTCGGACTGCCGTTCATGATGGATTTGAATTATCTGGTTTCGGTTAATACAGGATGATTGGCACTATTGGCGGCAGTGACGAGCGCTTTGTCGAGCGTAGCGAGTTTGAGCTTGCGGCGCATGGCCAACTCCAGGTAGGCCGCGTCGTAGGTCGTAATGTTAAACCTTGTGGCGATATTGCTGATCCGCTCCAAAGGCACCTGCTCGGCATCCACTTTCAACGGCAACAAAGTGGCGCGTTGCAGAACGTCACATCGCCAGCCGTCCGAGATGCGCCCGCGCTTCACCGCCACAATCAACGCATTCGGGAACTCCAGCATCCATAATGCCGGTAACCAAACTTCCGACCGGCCGAGTTCATCGAGTACTGCTTCCGTGAAATCGGTGCGCTCATCCTCCAGGTACCAGGCAAGGGTCAGGGAACAATCAAGCACCAGAGCACGTGCTGCGGCCATCAAAACTTACGCCCGGCTCCAATCAGTTCGCGCAAAGACGTGCCACGCTTGCGGCCACGATCCTGACCTTTGCGGCTTTTGCGGGTTTCAGCGATAAGTTGCGCGACTTGCTGGCGGCCGGTCACGGCATGCGCGGATACGAGCTTGGCCACGGGTTCGCCGTGACGGGTGATGATAATCTCTTCACCGCGCTGTACCTGATCCAGGAGCTGGGAAAAGTGGGTTTTGGCTTCAAAGGCAGCGACGACAGGCATGAGAATCTCCGACTGGTCAACCAGTCTGATCATACACGCCTTGAGGTGACGCTGCCACAAGGCTGTCTCAACCCAGCCGCCGGTGCTGCAGAGCCGGAAAACGGGTTCTCAACCGTGCCTGCTGTCCGCTGTCAATCACAGTCATCACCACGCCCGGATCCCCGGCGCGTTCCGCCAGGATTTCGCCCCAGGG
>JBOIBC010000002.1:0-21099 GCA_050739295.1 Gammaproteobacteria bacterium | reverse complement strand
ACGTCTCTGAGATTATCGGGAAGCTCGGCTCAATACAACACTAAAATCCAACTTACAGAGAAGTTGATATGGGGTGCATCAAACTCGAAATCCAACAGCAGATTCCGAATACCCACTTTTATTCGCCGAGTGTGCGCCGGGACTCCGGGCACAGACCTGCGGAAACGGCCTTGATTCAGGCTGGATTCAGGGAATCCGCCAGTTTTTGTGCCTTGGCAAAATCCAGCGCGCCATTGGCAAATCCGGCTTCCAGCACCGCGCCGCCCAAGCCAGCGTCGACTTTGCAGAGCTTGCGTATGTCCTCCAGAGAGGTCAAACCGCCGGCGACCAATACCGGAACGGTCATGGTCTGTGCCAGTAACATGGCCTCATTGATATCGAAGCCGCCGTTCTGCTCGCTGCAGAGGATGGCGGCTACTCCCTCGCGCTGTAAATGTTCCGCCACTTCCAGCAACGAATGCTGTGCCAGTTTCGACCAGCCTTCGGCCACCACTTTGCCTGCGATTGTTTCCAGCACAGCCAGAATATGTCCCGGATATTCGAGGCACAGATCGTTGATGAAATGTGCTGTGCTCGCGGCCCGGGGGTCGAGAACCACGTATTCCACATTCGCGGCAAAATAATTTTCCACGGTTGCATCGCTGCGCAGACCGCCGCTCACCTGCACCGGCACGTCGGGACAGGCGCTCACGATGTCACGAATCACCCCGGCGTTGTCTGCCTTGCCAGAGACGACACTGTCCAGATCCGTTATGTGCAGACGCCGCGCGCCGGCTACCACCCAATGCTTCGCGGCTTCAACGGGATCATCTGGCCGCAGTTTATCGCGTGCGGGTTTTCCTGCCGCGGCCGGGCACTTCCCGTTTTTAATCTGGATGGCAGGGATCAGCAGCATGGCAGACACACTTTGGGTTGGTGTTACTTCCCGCCCGCTGTAATACATCGGGCGTTGGAGCGCCGAGGACACGGGGTTCTGAACAACATGGTATGCATAGGGATGATGACGGAGTCGTTTTAACGCGTGCAGTCCATGCTCAAAGGATCAGCAGTATTTTGTAGAACCTATCTCAAAACTGCTGCGCTTGGCATAACTTTGTTGCGCGTCGGCTCGAAATGCTCATGTACTGGCGTGTACACTCCGCTTTCTCGCCGTCGCGCGCCGCGTTCTGCCTTCGCTCGTGACGTTTTGAGATAGGTTCTACCGAACCATCCTAGCCCAGACCGGGAGAGCGGACAATCCAAGGGCTCAGGTCTCCGGATCCGGCGATACCTGCAGCCAGAACGTCACGGGACCGTCGTTGACGAGCGCCACCTGCATGTCCGCGCCGAATACGCCTTGATACGTTTCAGGATAGAGGTTCCCAGCCCGCGTACACAGATACGTGAACAGGCGCTTGCCCTCTTCCGGCGAAGCAGCCGGTGTGAAACTCGGGCGATTGCCCTTACGGGTATTCGCCGGCAGGGTGAATTGCGGCACCAGCAACAGGCCACCGCGTATTCGGCGCAGATCGCGGTGCATGCGCCCGTCTTCATCCGGAAACACGCGGTACGCCAGCAGCCGTTGCAGCAAACGATTCGCCTGGGTTTCGGTGTCACCGCGTTCGATACCGATAAACACCAGCAGACCACGGCCGATACTGGCTACGAGCTTTCCATCCACTTCCACCGAGGCGCGGCTAACCCGCTGCAACAGACCGATCATGTATGCGCGAAACGCGTGGCGAAGACATCCGTCGCTTCCACCAGCGCCGAGCAGATGCCCGGTTCGCTGGAAGCATGACCGGCGTCGGCAATCAATTGAAACCGGGCTTCCGGCCAGGCCTTGTGCAGCCGCCACGCGGCCACCGCGGGGCACACCACGTCGTAACGCCCCTGCACGATGACACCGGGAATGGAACGGATGCGCCGTGCCTCATTGATGATCTGGTCCGGTTCGAGAAAGCAACTGTTCACGAAATAATGGCATTCGATGCGCGCGATGGCCATGGCCACATCCGGCTCGGAAAAATGATCCACCACGGATTCGCTGGGCAGCAACGTCGAACAGCGTGCCTCGAACAGAGACCAGGCTTCCGCTGCGCGCCGGCGTACCGCCATGTCGGCGCTGGTGAGCCGCGTGTAATAGGCCTTCATGAGATCGCCGCGTTCCGCGGTTGGAATCGGCGCCGTGAATTCCTCAAAATGATCCGGAAACAAATGCTGGATGCCGTCCTGATAAAACCAGCTCAGTTCCTCCGGCGTGACCAGAAAAATGCCCCGCAGGATCAACCCCAACACCCGTTGCGGATGGGTCTCGGCGTATACCAGCGCCAGTGTCGAACCCCAGGAGCCGCCGAACACCAGCCAGCGCCCGATGCCCAGTGTTTCGCGGATGTGCTCCATGTCCGCCACCAGAGCCTGGGTGGTGTTGTGCTCCAGTTCTGCATGCGGCCGCGAACGGCCGCAACCGCGCTGATCGAACAGCACGATACGGTAACGGGCTGGGTCGAAAAAGCGCCGGTTGTCGGTGGTGCAACCGCCCCCCGGGCCGCCGTGCACAAACACTACCGGCAAGCCGTCCGGATTGCCGCATTCTTCCACATAGATTTCATGCGGAGCCTGTGCCCGCAGGACGCGGGTCGCGTAGGGTTCAAGCGGGGCAAAAAGTTCGCGCATGACGATAGATTTTTTTCAGGTACTCGGAAGCTTTGTACCGCAAATCCAGTCGGGCTGCAGCTCTACGTGTAAGCCTTTTCCTACATAGCTCAGCGGCATTCTCCGACTGTACCGGCTCCAAGCCGGTGGCAAAGTGAATGTCGCCTGCACTGCCAAGGAAGGCGGGACAAGGACGTACTACGGACCCGGGGCGGGGTATGGATCAGCAAGGATGCTCGCGCCCTTATATTGAGTTGAATACTCAATCACCTCCAGCCAAGAAGGCTTTGACCCGGCGGTATCCCTACCGCCGGGTTTTTAATTTCCGGCCGCTGTCTGCATGAAATTGTGCTTTAATCGAATGCGCAGTCACCACGCGATCTGCGCTTCGGAGGCAGCTTGTTGGCATTCCCCGCATTCCGACGGTTTTCGGCGTCGCTGATCCGCCTGTACACCACTCTCAGCGAAGGCGGGGGTAGTGCGCTGCTATCCGCGCCTTCTGAGCCGGACGAGACTGCATGCAACGCCAACTTCTTAACCGACATGGACGAATACGTCACCATTGCCACCTATGATAAAACCACTGACGCGCATATCGCCATGGGGCGGCTGGCGGCGGAAGGCATCCAGGCGCTGCTGTTCGACGACAACATGGTGCAGATGGATTGGTTGTACTCGATCGCGCTCGGCGGCATCAAGCTGCGCGTCACGCGCGTGAACGAGAGCGCCGCGCGCCGTGTACTGGCCACGGATTATTCCCATGATCTTGACGATGTAGATGTCGGCAAACCAGAATCCTGAATTACAGTTATATTAAGGCCGACTCTAAAAATCAGAGATTTTGGTTCCCGGCTAGGCAAAAATGACCGAGTAACCGGAGTGTACACGGTTAGTACATGAGGGCTCGCTGGATACAGCGAGCGGGCGGACAGGATGTTCGCCCTGGGCTACAAGCGAAGCAGGATAGCGAAGCGCAGTAGTGGACGAGGACATTTTTAAAGCCGCCGGGGAGCTAAAGATTGATTTTTAGAGCGGCCTAAAGTTCCAGCATTGCTTTTCGTTCCTCAGCTGACGGCTCGAAACCGCGCGGACCGTAGTGCTCGAAGATGGCCTTCACCACGTTCTCGGGCCGGTCCACCAGCTTGAATAAATCCATGTCCTGCGCGTCAATCATGTTTTCAGCCACCATGCGCGCCTTCAACCATTCCACCAGTCCGGTCCAGTACGCCGTGCCGACCAGCAAAATCGGGATCGGCTGTGTCTTGCCGGTCTGGATGAGCGTGAAGATTTCGCTCAATTCATCCAGCGTGCCGAATCCGCCCGGCAACACCACATAAGCCGAGGCGTACTTCACAAACATCACCTTGCGAATGAAAAAATGCCGGAAGCTGAGCGAAATATCCTGGTAGGCATTGGTAGCCTGTTCGTGGGGTAACTGGATGTTGAGACCGATGCTCGGAGCCTTGCCGGCATACGCGCCCTTGTTCGCGGCTTCCATGAGACCCGGTCCGCCGCCGGTAACGACAGAAAAGCCCGCATCAGACAGCACGCGGCCGATCTGTTCCGCGAGCGCATAGTAAGGATGTCCCAGTGCGATGCGCGCGGAACCGAAGATGCTCACGGAAGGCCGGATGGACGCCAGCCGCTCAAAGCCCTCCACGAATTCCGCCATCATCCGGAAAATCTTCCAGGCTTCGCGGCTCAAGGTGTCATCCGCCGAACCGGCTTGCGGGCCCGCTTGACGTTTATCTTTACGATTCATCGTGTTGCTCCGTTGACGTATCCCGCGGTGTTTGCATCTTGTGCAGGCGCTGCAAGAACACCTGCATCTCTTTTTGCGCCTGACGGTCGCCGCGCTTGCTGGCAACACGGATGCCCTGTTCGTAGGCTGCCATGGCTTCCTGCGTGTTGCCGGATTCTGCCAGTGCCCGGCCGCACAATTTCCACGCAGCGGTGTAATCGGGATCAAAGACCAACGCATGCTGCAACTGCTTCACGGCATTTGCCGCATCGCCCGCATCCAGATACGCCTTGCCGAGACCGAAGCGCAGCGCAGCCGAATCCCGGCCTGCGGTCAGCATTTGTTCAAGTGTCTTGATGTCGGGCATGCGTTTTCTCCTGTGTTACAAGCTTATGTCCAGGCCCAGTTGCACATCATAATTGGTCGAAAAACCGGCGATATTGCCGGCCACGGGTACGCCTGCGCCGACACTCAGCTCCAGTGCCAGGCCGTCCTGAAGCGGAAAGCGATAGCCCGCGAAGGGACGCAATACGCTGACGTTCCCCAGTATCCCGCCGGCTCTTATGTAAGTAAGCTCCAGGCCCGAGAACGAATATTCCCCACCGTAGTCCGCAGCGAAGTTGTAACGCCCGAACAACTTGAAATTCTGGCTGCTGCGGCTCTCGCCGGCGCAAGAATTGCTGCCACTGCAATTCTGGTACTCCACGCGGCCAAACCCGGCGCCGATGCCAGCTTCCCAGGCATCGCTGAACCAGTAAGCCAAATTGCCGGTGACCGAATAGGTATTCACGCCGGTGGTGTAATACTGATTGGTGGACGGACTGCTGCCGCCGGAAAATCCACCTTCGCCCAACACGATGAGGTCGGTGTTTCCCGCATCGGCGAAGGCCACCGGCGCACAGCCAGCGCAGAGCAGTGCCAAAACCAGAACTTTTGTGAGCAGGCGCATCAGACGAGCGTCAGGTTCGCGTAGGCCACCACCAGCCATTTCGCGCCGGCGCGAAAATTCACCTGCACACGCGCGTGCGGCCCGGCGCCTTCGTAATCCAGCACCACACCCTCGCCGAAATTCGGGTGTTGCACCCGCTGTCCGAGACTCAAACCGGCGGGCGCGGTGTCCAGATGTCCGGCCGATATGGTGAAGGGCCGCGACACTTGCACACGCGGGCGGATTTCCTCAACGAGTTGCGGTGGAATTTCCCGCAGAAAACGCGAGGGCACACCGTAAGTATCCGTGCCGTGCAGGCGCCGTGTCTCGGCGTAGCTGAGATACAGTTCTTGCATGGCGCGGGTCATGCCCACGTAACACAGGCGCCGTTCCTCCTCGAGGTTCTCAAGGTCATTGCTGGAACGCTCGTGGGGAAACAGGCCGTCTTCCAGACCACAGATAAATACCAGCGGAAATTCCAGGCCTTTGGCCGAGTGCAGCGTCATGAGTTGCACGCAATCCTCCCAGGCTTCGGCCTGGCCTTCACCGGCCTCCAGCGCCGCATGCGACAGAAACGCGGACAAGGGTGTCATGCCTTCCAGATTCTCCGGTTCAAAGCCGCGGGCGGCGCTCACCAGTTCCTGCAAGTTCTCGACACGCGCTTCGCCACGCTCGCCTTTCTCCGCCTTGTAATGCTCGACGAGACCGCTCGTGTGGATCACGTGATCCACCTGTTCAAACAAATCCAGTCCGCGCACTGCATGATCCATGTCATCAATCAATTTCGCAAAACCATGCAGGGCGCCCAGCACACGCGGCGAGGCATCCTGCTTGTCCAGCATGCCGTGCAGCACGCGCCAGAGCGGAATTTTGTCGCGCCGCGCGGTTTCGCGCAGCGTATCGAGCGTGCGCGTACCGATGCCACGCGTGGGTAAATTGATGATGCGCTCGAAGGAGGCGTCGTCGTCGCGGTTTTCGATCAAGCGCAGATAGGCGAGTGCGTCCTTGATTTCCTGGCGCTCGAAGAAGCGCGGACCGCCGTACACGCGATAGGGAATCGCTTCGGCCAGCAGGCGTTCCTCAAACACCCGCGACTGGGCGTTGGAGCGATACAGCACGGCGATGTCGTGGCGCGCGCCGCCCTGTTGCTGCCAGCGCTTGATATGCTCGATGACAAACTGCGCTTCGTCCTGTTCGTTGTATGCCGCATACACGCGGATCGGCACGCCGTCACTGCCGCTGGTCCAGAGGTTTTTGCCCAGGCGCGAACTGTTGTTGGCGATGAGCGCGTTGGCGGCCTTGAGAATGTTGGCGGTGGAACGATAATTTTGTTCCAGACGCACCACGCGGGTCTCGGGAAAATCCTTCTCGAATTTCAGGATGTTCTCTATCTTGGCGCCGCGCCAGCCGTAGATGGACTGGTCGTCGTCGCCCACCACGAAGGGCACGCTCTGCTTGCCTGCCAGCATGCGTATCCAGGCGTATTGGATGGCATTGGTATCCTGGAATTCATCCACCAGGATGTGACGGAAGCGTTGTTGATAGTGCGCCAGCAATACGGCATCGTTGCGCCACAATTCCAGCGCCCGCAGCAACAACTCCGCGAAATCCACCAGTCCGCCACGTTCGCAGGCTTCCTCATACGCGGCATAGGCACGCCGCATCAGCCGATCAAACGGATCGTCGCCTTCGGAAAGGTGTTTGGCACGCAGGCCCTCATCCTTGCGGGAATTGATGAACCACTGCAACTGCCGCGGCGGATAACGGGCCTCGTCCAGATCCAGCGTCTTGAGCACGCGCCGGATGAGGCGGTACTGGTCCTCGGAATCCAAAATCTGAAAAGTCTGCGGCAGTTTCGCCTCGCGCCAGTGCTGGCGCAGCAGGCGATGCGCAAGACCGTGAAACGTGCCCACCCACATGGCGCGCACCGGCTGGGCCAGAATCTGCTCGATGCGGCCGCGCATTTCGCCCGCCGCCTTGTTGGTGAAGGTTACGGCGAGAATGCCGAAAGGCGACACCTGCTCCACCTGGATCAGCCAGGCGATGCGATGCACCAGCACACGGGTCTTGCCGCTGCCCGCACCCGCCAGCACCAGCACCGGTTTCGCTTCCGCCGTCACCGCCTCGCGCTGGGCGGGGTTCAGGGAATCCAGTAACGGCGTAACATCCATGGCCACATTTTAACAGAGCGCATTCATGGACTTGGCAGCTTCATGGCTTTTAGGCAACGCACGGCAAGCAGACGGAAATATGCCTCGCTGCCAAGCGTCAAAGATGAGCGTACACTCCAGCCACGCATCCGGACACTCCTAATGACTCCTGCTTCCTCGATAACCCGGCGCTCACCCGCGCATCAGCGCTGGAACCTCGACGACATTCCCTGGCACAGCATTGATCGAACCGCGCTGGCGGACGGGGAAATGTTTTTTTATCTGGTCACCACCGCCTCGTTCATCGAAACCGCGACCGACACCTACGCACGCAATCTCATCGAGTACTACGCCGGTGACGCGGAAGCGACTGCGTGGCTGGAGCAGCATTGGCAGCACGAGGAACTGCAGCACGGCTGTGCGCTCAAGCGTTATGTGCAAACCGCCTGGCCGGATTTCGACTGGGACCAGGTGTACCAGGCATTCTTCGCGGAATTCTCCGAGAACTGCAAGGTGGAGGCTCTGGAGCCAACACGCTGTCTGGAAATGGTTTCGCGCTGCATCGTGGAAATGGGCACCTCCAGTTACTACACCAGCCTGAGCGGCTTGAGTCCCGATCCGGTGTTGAGCCTGCTCACGCGGCTGATTCGCGAGGACGAGGTGCGCCACTACAAGTACTTCTATCATTATTTCCTGCGCTATCGCGAACGCGAACAGGTGGGCCGCTGGACAATATTCAGAGCGATCTTGAGGCGCCTGCGGATGATTGACGGTGAGGACAGCAGCATCGCCCTGAAACACGCCTACGGCGTCCGCCATCCCGGCGCGCCCTTCGACAATCGTCTGTACCGGCGCATCCAGAAACGGGGCCGTTATCTGATGGGGCCGCATTTTCCCCACGATATGAGCGTCAAGATGACGCTCAAACCGCTGGATCTGAATCCGCGGGTGCAGAAAATTGTGGTGTCCAGCATCGCCTTCCTATCCCGTTACCTGTTGTGGGGCGAAGGCCGCACGTTATTCAAATCACATGTACGGATGTATGCGAATTTCTATTTTCGTGTACAACGTTACGCACTGGATCAATGGGGCAGATTCGCCGATTGATTTGTTGAGGTTCGGCTTGCGCCTCACACACAACCTACATTTCTCTACGTCAGCGCGTAATTAACGTAGGTTGGCGGTGAGCGCAGCGAACCCCAACGTCGTGTGTGGATGGATCAGAACCCGTGTGATCCTGCCGGCAGGGGATACAAGGATTCGGGCCAGGGAATCGGATGTTGCTGTTGCAGCTCCACGATGGCTGACACCGGCGCCAGTTCGATGCCCTGCTCGGAAAGTTTCGGCAGCTGTTCGGCAAGTACTTCCATGGTGGCAGGACGCGGATGACCGATGGCGAGCGCAAAACCTTTCTTGTGCGCAATCTCCAGCAGACGATTGAATTGAAACTGTATCGCCTGTGGCGTATTCACGTCATCCAGGAACACGTCGCGGCGCGCGGCGGGCACGCCATTTTCCCGCGCAATCTGATACGCGATACTGTCCACCGTGGTGTAGCTGTCCACGAAAAACAAATTTCCTATGCCATGCAGCGTCTGCATGATCCAGGCAAGATCGCCCGGGTGCATGCTGATAAGGCTGCCTTCGTGATTGTTGACACCGACGAGATGCGGAATCGCGGCAACATCGCCGCGCACGGTGTCTTTGATTTCCTGCTCGGTCATGTGCAGGGTGATGCCGCCCGGACCCAGTGGCGCGTCGTCCATGGCCTGCATGGGCAGATGCAACAATACTTCCTTGCCCTGCGCGTGGCACAGATCGGCGAGCGTCACGGAATACCGCGTGCGCGGCAGAATCGCGCAGGCCACCGGACCGGGCAGATCAACGGCGCGGCGGCCTTCCGCCAGCGTGTTGCCCATGTCGTCAATGATGATGGCGATGACGGGATGGGTCGCCGATGCCGCGGCGTATGCCGGTGCGCTCGCTGCAATCGCACACAAGCTAAACAGCAGCAGCGCGAACCTGCGCCGGAAGAGCCGCTGCACTGTTCCGGACATCAGCCCGTGCCACCACCAGCGATGTGTAATCCCTTCAAAACATTCAGCGCTTCATAAAGCTGGAAATCCTTCAAGGCAAGTTGGTCGCCGGTTTTGCCATTGGATGACGTTTCCGGTGCGGGTGAGTTATTGGACAAATGACCTTGCAGGTTCGCTTCCGTAAGGTTTTCATAGGCGGCCGTGGCCTTGCTCACTCTGAATTCCGGCACCACGATATCCGGCTTGATGCCTTCCGCCTGGATGGAATGGCCTGAAGGCGTGTAATACAGCGAGGTGGTGAGTTTGATGGCGGCGCCTTCCGGCAGCGGAATCACCGTCTGTACCGAACCCTTGCCGAAGGTCTGGGTGCCGAGGATCAGTGCGCGATGGTTGTCCTGCAGTGCACCGGCGGTGATCTCCGCCGCTGACGCGGTGCCGCCGTTCACCAGCACCACCAGCGGCGCGCTGGCAAGTATGTCGCCGGGCATGGCGCGGCGTGTGAAATTGGAATCCAGAGCGCGGCCTTTCGCCGAGACGATGATGCCGCTGTTCAGAAATGCATCCGATACCTGCACCGCCGCGTCTAATAGGCCGCCGGGATTGTTGCGCAGATCCAGGATCAAGCCCTTGAGTGGAGCCTTGTTGGTTTTGGCGAGCGCCTTCACCGCTTTCGTTACGCCGTCGCCGGTGTCCTCGCTGAACTGGCTGATGCGCACATACCCGTAGCCCGGCGCCAGCAAGCGGCTGCGCACGCTCGCCACGTGGACTTCGGCGCGCGTGAGCGTGAACTCGAGCGGCTTGGCCGCGCCACGGCGCAGGATGGTGAGCGTCACCTTGGTGCCGTTTGCACCGCGCATGAGCGCGACTGCTTGATCAAGAGTGAGTCCGTCGAGTGCCGTGCTGTTCACCTTGAGTATGATGTCACCGGTTTTGATGCCGGCCTGCGCGGCGGGCGTGCCGTCAATGGGTGCGATCACCACCACGGCGCTATCCTGCTGCGTGACTTCGAGGCCCAAACCGCCGAATTGTCCGGACGTGATGATCTGCATCTGCTGGTAATCGCTCTTGTCCAGGAACGCGGAATGCGGATCCAGGCCCGCGAGCATGCCGCGGATGGCACTGTTGATGAGTGTGGTGTCATCCACCGGCTGCACGTAATCCTGTTTGACGAGTTGCATCACATCGGCAAGCAGTTGCACCTGCTGCCAGGGTAGCGGCGCCGGTGTTTGTTTTTGTGCGGGAGCAGCCGCCGGCGGATCGGCGAACGCTGGGTGCATGGCAGACACAGCGAGCATCAATCCGGCAACGATGACTGCGGCAACAGACTTGGAAAACCTGGCGGTCATAAAAATTCTCCGGCTGCAAGCAGCCTGCGTGAATACACGATCAAGATAGCATGGCACTCAACCTCGCGGCAGATGACCACGGCACCAGTCACGTGGACTGAGCGCCACGTTGCGATGGCGGATTTCAAAATACAGCGCCGGTTCGTTCTGGCCGCCGCTGTCCCCCAGTGTGGCGATGGTCTCGCCCATCTGCACCCAGTCGCCTACGTGCACATAGACGCTCTGATTGTGGGCGTAGATACTCATGTAGCCGTCGCCGTGATCCACGATCACCAGCAAACCGAAATGCGGCAGCCAGTCGGCGAAGACTACGCGGCCGTAGGACACCGCGCGCACCGGCGTGCCCAATGGCGCGGTGATGAGATCGCCGCGGGCGCGCAGCCGGCCGCCGGCAAGCGGCGCACCGAATGACTGGATGACCCGGCCGACCACCGGCCACGGCAGACGGCCGCGCAGGCTGGCAAAGCGGTGGTGGCCTTCGAGATCCGCGGGAATGTCCGACAGCGTCTGTTGCAGATTCGCCAGCAAGTCCTGGATAGACCGTTCGTCGCGCTGCATACGCGCGAGTTGCTCGCCGCGGGTGTGGATATTGGCGTCAAGACCGGCGAGTACCTGCTTGCGAGTCTTGCGGCTCTGTTTCAGGTTTGCGAGTGCGCGGGCGCGTTGATCGCGCAAACCTGACAGCACTGTCACCTGCTGCTGCACCTGCGCGTTGATTTTAGCCAGCGCATCGAGTTCGACGCGCACCGCCCGGATGCGCGCCGCGCGTGCCTTGTTGAAGTACGCGTAGTAGGCCAACAGACGGCTGATGGTGGCGGGATCCTGCGCATTCAGCAGCAATTGCAGTTGCGAATCCCGGCCTTCCATGTAAGCGTCGCGGATCTGTTTTGCGAGCGCGTCTTTCTGGGTATTAAGCGCGGCCTGTTTCTGTGCCTGTTCGCGTTGCAAAGCCGCCAGGTGCGCCTGAGCCTGAGCGACGGACCGGTTAAGTCCGTGCAGGCTAGTGGCCAGTTGCGCAATCTGCTGTTCGCTGTCGCGCAACTGTTGCAGCACTGTGCCGCGCTTCTGGATGTCGCGGTCCAGCTTGGCCTGAACCGTGGCGATGCGGGTGCGCAGCGTCTTAAGCTGTGCCTGTTTAACCGCCGCGGTGTCGCTGGCAGCCTGTACGGTCATGCCCAAAGCCAACGATGTACAAAGTACAAGACAAAGCGCGGTCAACGATGGCCGGGAAGCTGGACATAGGGCCTGCATGAGGCGGGCGGGCATGGCGGATTTCCGGCACGATGTTTAAGTGATTTTAGAGCTTTTACCCAGTCACTCAAAGGCTCGCGCATCAACTGTTATACTACGCGCCCTTTTCCCGAGTCCGTGTCCGGTCCATGCAGCGTCTGCTTGAATTTGCCCAGCATCATCCCTATCTCATTGCCGCCGCCATCCTCATCATCCTGCTGTTCGTCGGTGATGAGCTGCTGCGCCGGATGCGCAAATACCGGGAAGTCCCGCCGGCGGAAGGTGTGCTGCTGATTAACCGGGGCGCCGTGGTGGTGGACATCCGTCCATCCAAGGATTTCGGCGCCGGTCATGTGATCGGCGCACGCAACATCCCCGTGGCGGAGCTGGATGGCCGCATGACGGAGCTGGACAAGTTCAAGGAGCAGCCGCTGATCGTCTGCTGCGATGCCGGCCAGGCGAGCCAGAAGACCGCGGGCACTTTGATAAAGCACGGCTTCAAGGCCGTGCATACCATCAAAGGCGGCATCAAGGCCTGGCAAAACGAGCATTTACCACTGGAGCACTGATACAGTAAAAACCCGATATGAAGCCCGTTACGATATACAGCACCCGTGTCTGTCCGTACTGCATGCGCGCCAAGGCACTCCTGCAATCCAGGAACATTGCCTATACCGAGTTCCTGGTGGACCTGGACCCGGCCAGGCGCGAGGAAATGGAGAACAAGAGCCACCGCCGCACGGTGCCGCAGATTTTCATCGGTGAGCATCATGTCGGCGGCTACGACGAACTCTATGCGCTCGATCGCAAGGGTAAACTGGATAGCCTGCTCACCGAATGAATCAAGGGTACCTCTAAAAATCCGAGATTTTGGTGTCTGGCTAGGCAAAAATGACCGAGAAACCGAAGTGTATATGCCAATACATGAGGGCTCGCCGGACACGGCGAGCGGGCGGATAGGATGGCCGCCCTGGGCCACAAGCGAAGCAGGATAGCGAAGCGTAGTGGTCGAGGTCATTTTTAACAACGCCAGAAAACAAAAGATCAATTTTTAGAGGTACCTCAATACAAAACCAACTTGAGGAACCACTATGGCTGAAAATCCCGAATCCCAATCTGCCGCGCCCGGCAACGGTCAAGACACCGACAAGCAGGTGAGCCTCCAGCGCATTTACATAAAGGATTGCTCCTTCGAGTCGCCGCACGCGCCGGCGGTGTTCGCGACACAACTCAATCCTGACGTGAAAGTGAACATGCGTACCGACACCAACAAATTGGGTGATGACAATTACGAAGTGGTGCTCACCATCACCATCGAGGCACAGGCGGAAAGCCGCAGCATTTTTCTGGTGGAAGTCCACCAGGCCGGATTGTTCTCGATCAACGGCTTCAACGATCAGGAATTAGGCGCCGTACTCGGCAGCTATTGTCCCAACATCCTGTTCCCGTACGCGCGCGAAGCCGTGTCGGACCTGGTGCAAAAGGGCAGCATGCCCGTATTGCTGTTGCAACCGGTGAACTTCGACGCCATCTACATGCAAAACATCAGCCACGCTGCCGCACCCGCCGGCGACTCGGCCATTCAGGCCTGAACCTGCGTCCGGCCGTGAACACCGCGGCGCGCATCGGCATACTCGGTGCCGGCTCCTGGGGCACGGCTCTGGCCATCCTGCTGGCACGCAAGGGACTGGATGTGCGCCTGTGGTCGGTGGATACAAATGAATTGATGCCACTCACGCGCGAGCGTGAAAACCGCCAGTACCTGCCGGGCATCGCGTTTCCTGATTCGCTGCGCATCGAACCAGAACTGAAAAACATCACCGCCGCCGCCGGCAATATATTGGTGGTCGTGCCCAGTCACGGCTTCCGCGCCACGCTGAAATTATTGGCGCAACGCCCCCCCGACAATCTGCGGCTCGCCTGGGCCACCAAAGGTTTCGAGCACGACACCGGCAAGTTGTTGCATCAGGTGGCGGAAGAAGTTTTGGGATCCCGCGTGCCGCTGGCAGTGATTTCCGGCCCGACGTTCGCGCGGGAAGTCGCGGCCAGCGTACCCACCGCTGTGACTGTGGCTGCGAATGATTTCGCGTTTGCGCACGACCTGACACAGTGGCTCCATAGCAATACGTTCCGCGCCTATACCTCCGGCGATCTCATCGGCGTGGAAACCGGCGGTGCAGTAAAGAACGTCATCGCCATCGGCTGCGGCCTCAGCGACGGCTTGCAGTTCGGCGCCAATGCGCGCGCCGCGCTCATCACCCGCGGTCTGGCGGAAATCACGCGCCTGGGTTTGAAACTCGGCGCACGCGCTGAAACCTTCCAAGGTCTCGCGGGCCTGGGTGATCTGGTACTTACCTGCACCGATGATCAATCCCGCAACCGGCGCATGGGTCTTGCACTGGCGGCCGGCAAGGAGCGTAAAGCCATCGAACGCGAGATCGGCCAGGTGGTGGAAGGCGTGTACGCGGCAGAAGCGACGCACCGCCTCGCCAAGCGGCTGGGTGTGGACATGCCCATCACCGAACAAATTTATCGCATCCTGCATGAAAATCTTGCGCCGCGCAAAGCGGTGGAAGAACTCATGGCACGCGCCTTGAAATCGGAGAATTGACCCGCCTGCAGATTATTTGTGGGAGCGTGAGTCGTCTCGACCGCGATGATTTGGAAATCACGACGGGGACCATCGCTCCCACAAAACTATCTCAATGAAAATCAGGCGCCGCCGTTGAATTCCATTTGGCGCCAGGCTTCATACACAATCACCGCCACCGCGTTGGAAAGATTCAGGCTGCGGTTATCGGGCCGCATGGGTATGCGCAACACCTGTTCCGGTGGGAGTGCATCCAGCAATGTCTGCGGCAGGCCACGGGTTTCAGGGCCGAATAGAAAAGCGTCACCGGATTGGTACGAAACATCGGCGTAATTCCACCGGCCGCTGGTGGAGACGGCAAACATGCGTGCGGGCGCAATATCATTTATAAAAGTGTCCAGATCAGCATGTTCGCTCACGCAGGCCATGTCCCGGTAATCCAGTCCGGCGCGCTTCACCCGCGCTGTGGAAAGCTCGAACCCCAATGGATGAATCAGGTGCAGTCCAGCGCCCGTGTTGGCACACAGGCGTATGATATTGCCGGTGTTGGGCGGAATTTCCGGCTCGTACAGGACGACGTGAAACATTTTTGGATAGATCAGGGGCGCGTATGGATGATCATCAGCACACTCTTCCCGATTCACTGAAAACCACATTCTGCGGCATGCCGTTCAGCTCGCCGCTGGTGCTGCTGTCCGGTTGCGTGGGCTTCGGCGAAGAATATACGCGCGTCGCGGGGTTTTCCAACCGCGATGCCGGCGCCGTCTGTCTCAAGGGCACCACGCTCAAACCACGGCTTGGCAATCCGCCGCACCGGATTTACGAAACACCGGCCGGCATGTTGAACGCCATCGGCCTGCAAAACCCCGGTGTGGATCACGTGGTGAACAAGATTCTGCCGACGCTGGATTTTTCCGAGACGCGCTTCATCGCGAATGTGTGCGGCTCCACTGTGGAAGAATACGCCGAGGTCACGCGGCGCTTCGACGAATCGCCGATTGATGCCATGGAAATCAACATTTCCTGCCCGAACGTCAAGGAAGGCGGCGTGGCCTTCGGCAACGATCCGGGCATGTCGGCACGGGTCGTGGCGGCTTGCCGCAAAGTTACGCAGAAACCGCTCATCACCAAGCTCTCCCCCAACCAGACCGACATCGCCGAAAATGCACGCCGCTGCATCGAAGCAGGCAGCGACGGTCTGGCTGTCATCAACACGCTCACGGGCATGGCCATTGATCCGGAAACCCGCAAACCAGTCATCGGCAACGTCCAGGGCGGCCTGTCCGGTCCGGCCATCAAGCCCATCGCGCTGCTTAAAGTGCAGCAGGTCTATCAAGTGACCAGGAGTCATAACATTCCTATCATCGGTCAGGGCGGAGTGACCACGGTTCAGGATGCCCTGGAATTCCTGATCGCCGGAGCCTCGGCGGTGGGGGTTGGCACCGCCTTGTTCTATGACCCCTTGATTTGCAAGCAACTCAATGCCGGCATTGCCGAGTATCTTGACCGGCATGGACTCAAACGGGTGGCGGAGCTAGTGGGCAGCCTCGAAACAGGTGGCCTACAGGAACTTTGCGCAGCAGGTTAGATTACGTCTGTAATACTATATATTTAATAGTAATTTGTACACGAACCTTTCCTTGACCTTCCCCTGAAATACAGGTATCTAAGAGGCCACATCTAGTCACTTTGTGGCTATTTTTTGTTGGATAGCTAACGGATTCTGTCAGTTCGGTTTCCAAAGGGACTTCAATAAGGGCCACACCCCCTGAATCTATTGGGCCAGATGAGTTGGCATAGAGCTTGCTTGTATATCCATGTAGGAGAAAACCTTAGATACCTTCATAGGGAATCCCCTAAGGCATCTGGGTAATACCCGAAAGGGTGCAGGGACCAGGCCACCCGACACGGATGTGGGTGGCCTTACTGTTAACCGGAATCTTATGGAAATGACTTTTGTAACCTCACTCATCATTGGAGAACTGTCATGTTGAAGCTTATACGGACCTTGATTATCGGCAGCGCGTTTACCCTGCCCCTGGCCATTGCCAGCGTGTCGGCCCAGGCGGGCACCACCACCACCTTTGCGGTTACCGCAACAGTGGTTAACTCTTGTGTGATCAATTCCGCGAGTGCCATGGCGTTTGGAAACTACGATGTCAATTCGGGCACCGCAGTTACCGGCACCAGCAGCATTAACGTCAATTGCACCAAGGGTGATGGATACACCATCGCGCTGAGCTACGGCGGCACTGGCACCGCGGCCAACCGCATCATGGTGAACGCCGGAAATAATCTCAATTACAACCTGTACACCGACAGCGGTTACACCACAGTCTGGAACAGCACCTGTGGTGGCGGTAACAACTGCGACAGCGGCACAGGCGCAGGCCCCGGTGTCGGAAATGCGCAGAGCTATACAGTGTACGGTCAGATCGCGACGGGGCAGAACGTCCCGGCTGGCAGCTACAGTGACAGCATCACGGTTACTGTAAACTTCTGATAACAAACATAGTGTCAATCGCGGAGTGTCGTCATGCGCCGGATCCTGATCCTGATACCGTTGCTGCTCATCCCCCTGTGGTCACAGGCAGCCTCCTTCCAGGTCAGCCCCATCCGCATGACGCTCTCTGCCGATCACTCCACTGATGTGCTGAGGGTTACCAACAGCAGTGACACACCGACAGTGGTGCAGCTGCAGATCGTGGCGTGGTCCCAGGAGAACGGCGAAGACGTGTACACGTCGAGCCGCAAGCTCCTGGCCACGCCGCCGATCTTCACCGTGGCCCCGGGGAGTCAACAGGTGGTGCGTATCGGCATGCGCGCCAGTCCGGATGCCAAGACGGAAACCTGTTACCGCGTTTACCTCACGGAAGTGCCGCCGGCGCCTACGCCGGGTTTCCGCGGCATACGGATCGCATTACGCATGGGCATCCCGGTATTTGTGGAGCCGGCCGTGGATACCGAGCCCGTACTGCGGTGGTCGGTAAAACGGCTGTCATCCACTGAACTGCAAGTACGTGCCACCAATGCCGGTACAGCGCACGCGCATATCCAGAAACTGATAGTAAGCACGCCCGATCAATCCCAGCCATTGGCGCAGGAAACCGGCAACTATGTTCTTCCGGGTGCCATGCATACCTGGACTGTAAAACTGGCATCCCCACTGGCAGCCAGCACGCAACTCGACATCACCGCCGAAACCGACCGGGGCACGCTCCATGCGCAGCTGGTCCCGGGAAAGTAACGCGGCAGCCCTGACGGTGGAATTGGATTCCACCACAACCTGTCGAGACACTCTCTGCAAAAGCCGGCCTCCGGCTGTTTCGGGTTGAGCCGTGAGCGGGTTCTTCAAAAGCCGGGCTCGCTGGCTGACGGCCGGACTCGCGTTCCTATTGCTGTTTGTCGCGCTGCTAATGGCACGCTTAAACCCACAGCCTTCATTGCAGGCCACGGTGATTCCAGCTTCGGCTCCTGACAGTGCCAACGCCAACAAGTCAGTGGCATCAATAAGGCCCAAAACCCCAATGCTCCAGGTTCAGCACAATAAAACCCTTCCTGATTACCCAGCACCCAGCGTCGGACGGGGTCAAGCAATTGAGCGCCCGGCGTCGCCCAAAGTCGTGCATGCGTCAGGCAACCCGGCATCTGCTGCTGCTGCGTCATCCGTCACACCGCCACCGGTAACCGCGAGCACGCCCATCGAACTGCTGCTGGAAACGCATATCAACCAGCAAGCCTGGCATGAAACCGATCTGTTCCTGGGGTTCGGCAACACACCGGACAAGAACCTGTACGCTAACGGCACCGATATGGAACGCTGGCGTCTGAGCATACCTGCCGCGACGCCCTTTATGTATCAGGGTGAAAAATACTACCCACTCGATGTGATACCCGGCCTTACTTATCACGTGGATACATCCACTGAAACCCTGTGGATCACAGCGCCACCCGCCGCATTCACCGGCACTGTCGTGGATGGATTGTTTCCTGAAAATCCGCGGCCACAACACACGCCCCTGGGTGGTTTCTTGAACTATGATTTTCTGGGCTCCAGGAATTCTGAATTGACTTCCATCAACAGCCTGCTGGAAGCGGGTCTTTTCAATGACTGGGGCGTAGGCACTAGCAGCTTCCTGGGCCAGAACATCAACCATGCCCACAGCCAGTGGACACGTCTTGACACCACCTGGACCCATGACGATCCCAACAACATGACCACCCTGCAACTGGGCGACAGCATCAACGACAGCGGCATGGCCGGCCTGGCGGTGCGCATGGGCGGCATCCAGTACGGCACCAATTTCGCCACCCGGCCCTACTTCATCACCTTCCCGCTGCCGGTGATCGGCGGCCATGCGGCGCTGCCGTCCACAGTGCAGCTGTATGTGAATGGCATCCTCAAAGAATCACAGCCAGTGCCACCCGGCCCATTCTCGATACCCGCAGTCCCGGTCGTCACCGGTCCGGGCACCGCCACCGTGGTGGTGCAGGACATGCTCGGCCGCGAGCAAATTATTACCTCATCCTTCTACGCCACTGCGAATCTGTTGAAAGCGGGATTGGATGATTATTCATTTTCCGTCGGAAAGCTGCGGGATAATTATGGAGTGGACAGCAACGACTATGGCTCTTCCGCGGCCACCGGCACTTTCCGCCATGGCTTCACGGATGACTTCACCGGTGAGCTGCGGGGTGAAACTTCCGGCAGTCTCAAGGATGCGAGCGTCGGTGGTATTTTCTCCACGCCCGACATCGGCGTCCTGAATGCCGCCGTGGCCCTGAGTCACAGCAGTCTCGGCCAGGGTGCGTTGGGCATCGTCGGCTACCAGTGGCAAGGACAGGTCTTCACTGCTGGCGCCAATATCGCCTTGGCCAGTCCGGAGTTTACCGAGCTGGGCTACAACGGCCTGCCGGCACCCCGCAAGCAGATTACCGCCAGCGTCGGCACCTTCATGGGCCAGGCGGGATCGGCGTCGCTCGCCTATCTGGATCAGGACAGCCCGTTGTTTGGTGAAGCCCGGCTGCTGACCGCAAACTACAGTGTAAACGTGGGGCGCAACGGTTTTTTCACCGCCAATGCCTTCCATTCCCTGAACGGCAGCAGCAATAACGGCGTGTTCTTCATGTTCACGTTTCCGTTCGGCGAACGCAGCAACGTGAGCGTGGGCGTGCAACGGCAGAACAATGTGGACCAGGGCTTCGCCCAGGTCCAGGAGAACCTGCCCACCGGCACCGGCAGTGGTTACCGCGTGGGTGCGCAGGTGGGGCCGAATGCTGTCAATCAGGCTGAATACGACTACCAGAACAATGTGGGCACGTACCGCGTGGGTGCGCTCAGCGACGGTGGCCAGACCAGCTACGCGGGTGAAGCAGCCGGCAGTCTGGCTTTCATCGGGGGCGGGGTATTCCCCGCACGCCAAATCCAGGGCGCCTTCGGCCTGGTGCAAGTACCGGGCATCCCCAACGTGACGGTGTACGCCAACAACCAACCGGTCGGCGTCACCGACAAGAACGGTGATGCTCTGGTACCCATCATGCAGCCATACCAGAACAACCCCATCAGTCTCGACGCGGGCACGCTACCTTTAAGCGCCCAAGTAAATACACTCCAACAAAATGCCGTGCCCCGTTTCAACAGCGGCGTGGTGGTGAAATTCCCGATCACCTCGACGCGCGGCGCGACCTTGACCATTACACTGCAGGACGGCAAGCCGCTGCCAGCGGGCGCCACAGTCCAAATCGTGAGACAGCAACAGACTTTCCCCGTGGGCCTTGATGGTGAAGTCTATTTAACGGGACTTGCGACGCATAACAGGCTGCGCGCAAGCTGGGACCATCAGAGTTGTGAATTGAACGTGAGTCTGCCTCAAACGAACGATCCACTGCCAGATTTGGGCACGTTCATCTGTAAAGGAATGAAATTATGATGCGTGGCGTATTGATCCTGCTTTTAGTAAACATCACGCTGCTTGTGCCCTCAGTTGGCTATGCAGCGCCTACAAGTTGCGCTGTTTCTACCAGCAACTTCAATTTCGGCACGTATAATCCGTTGAATCCGGTGTCCACGATTGTGACCGGGACCAACCTCATTACCGTGACGTGCACGAAGAAGGACACCGTAACGGTGGACCTCAGCACTGGCGGCAGCGGTACGTATTTTCCGCGCGCCCTGAGCTACGGTCCAAATACGCTGAATTACAACTTTTACACTACAGCCAGCCTGACCACCATATGGGGCAATGGTACCGGTGGCACCGGCGATATCGTTCAGAGTGTCAAAAAAAACACGGCAACATCATTTAGTGTCTACGGGCAAATCACTGCCCTGCAAAATGTAGCACCCGGTAGTTATAGCGACTCAATTACCGTAACAGTGAGTTTCTGATCATGAAACGGATTAATATTCCAGCAATGATATTGTGTCTATGCGCAGGCATAGCC
>JBOIBC010000001.1:0-29622 GCA_050739295.1 Gammaproteobacteria bacterium | reverse complement strand
CGATAACGGCCGGCGCGGCGTTCCATCGGAGCGGGCGCCGGACCCAGAAGCTGCACCTGCTGGCCGCAGGCAGGCGCGAGCTTGATGCGGGCTGCTTCCAGGAAAGCTTGAGGCGGCGCCTTGGCGGCAGCTTCGGCGCGCAACAGTGCCATGGCGGCGTAGGGCGGCAGGCCTGCCATCCGACGTTCAGTAAGAGCAGCAGTGGCGAAACTGGCGTAACCCTCGCGCACCAGGTGTGTGAGCAGCGGATGCTCCGGATGATACGTCTGGATCAACACCTCACCGGGACGCTCGGCGCGGCCGGCCCGGCCTGCTACCTGGATGATGAGCTGGGCCATGCGCTCTCTGGCGCGAAAATCCACGCCGAACAATCCCTGGTCCGCGTCCAGGATGCCTACCAGGGTCACGTTGGGAAAGTCGTGGCCCTTGGCGAGCATCTGCGTGCCGATCAGAATCTGGTGTTCGCCGCGACGCACGCCTTCCAGGAGAGCTTCCAGTTTGCCCTTGCGGCGGGTGCTGTCGCGGTCCATGCGCGCAATGCCGGCTTGTGGGAACAGCCGCGCCAGCGCCCGCTCGATGCGTTCGGTACCGGCGCCAAAATGGCCGAACTCCGTGCCGTTGCACTGTTCGCAACGCGCGGGCAAGGCACGCTCGGCGCCGCAATGATGGCATTGCAGACGGCGATTGCCGTGCAAGGTCATGCGCGCATCGCAGCGCCGGCATTGCAGCACCTGGCCGCAGGCATGGCATAGGACCGTAGGGGCGTAGCCGCGGCGGTTGAGGAACAGCAGTATCTGGCCGTTCGCCCGCAGATGACGACGCATGGCGTCCAGCAGCAGATCGGACAGGCCTTCATCGAGCGGCCGGCCGCGGATGTCCAGCAAACGCATCAGCGGATGTTTGGCATTGGCCGCGCGCTCAGGCAGCGAAAGATGGGTGTAACGGAATTGTGCTGCGTTGTGCAGCGATTCCAGTGAAGGCGTCGCCGAACCGAGAACGACGGGAATCGCATGTCGCTGCGCGCGCACTACCGCGAGATCACGCGCCGAGTAACGAAACCCATCCTGCTGCTTGAAGGATGCATCGTGTTCCTCATCCACCACAATCACACCGGGATTCCTCAGCGGCACGAACACAGCTGAGCGCGTGCCAATCACTACCGGCGCGCGGCCGTCACGCGCGGCGATCCAGGCGGCGAGCCGTGCGCCGTTACTCAATCCCGAATGAAACACAGCCACTTGGCCGAAACGTGCGCGCAAACGATCCAGCAGTTGCGGCGTGAGCCCGATTTCCGGGACCAGTACCAGCGCCTGTCGGCCGCGTTTCACTACTTCGGCCATACTCTCGATATATACTTCGGTTTTGCCGCTGCCGGTGACGCCATCCAGCAGGAATGCCTGGAAGGTTCCAAGCGCCGTGCGGATTTTTTCGACGGCCGCACGCTGTGCATCATTAAGTGCGATGCCCGCGTTGTTGATGAAACTGGCGGTGTGAGCTGGCATACGCAGGATCTTTTCCACCCAGCCGCGTTTTATCAACGCTTTCAGTGATGTGCTCCAGTTTGCGTATTGAGCATCGAGTGCCTTCGCATCAAGACCTGCAGCGTGTTGTTTGAGTATGTTCCAGAGTGCCTGTTGTTTCGGCGCGCGTTTGAGCGTGCTCACATCGGCTGCTGCGCCGTCTGCCGTCAGCCGCCATACGGACTCTCCGGATTGTGCCGGGGCTTTTCCCTGGCGCAGCGACACCGGCAAGAGCGCCTGGATCACTTCGCCGATGGGATGGTGATAATAATCCGCCGCCCAACGGGCGAGCGCGAGCATATCCGCCGGGATCAACGGCGTTGTATCCAGCATCTGTCGCGCCGGTTTCAATCTCGCCGCGGGAATATCCGAATGACCGGCGGTCTCCAGCAGCACGCCGATCACGTCGCGTTTGCCGAAAGGAACCCGGACCCGCACACCGGGGACGAGCGACCTCACGGCCGCGTCCGCCGGCGGCAGATAATCAAAATGACGATACAGCGGCGAGGGTACCGCCACGCGCAGATAGACAGGAATGGATTTCACCAACGCGGGCCTATGAAGTTTTGCGAAGGCACAGACTGCGTTATTTCGTACAGTACATCCTTGCATCGCACAAGCTCCGCCTTACGCAGAACTTCTTTATCCACATTATCTGTGGATAAGTTTGTGGATGCTTTGTCGGAAAGCGCGGTGATTCCCCATTTTTTATGTGCGGCTGTCAGTTTGGGCAAATTTTGTCCGCCGGTAATTTTCATGTGGATCAAGGGGTTAAAATTTCAATCAAGCACTTGCGGTGTTTATCCAGTAATCGGCTAAGCATACCGATGCGACGGTGCATAATCCGCAGCCGCATCAAGCATGAGGCGGCATGATAACCTTTTGATGTCTGCATCACGGTTTCAACGCGTACAGGCCGCAATTCCCGGGGGTTTTCTGGATACCACAGCCCGTTTGAACACATTTCTGGCAAGTGTGGAGCGGCGCGCCTTCCGCATCGCCCAGATGATCTTGCGCAATCCCGACGACGCCCTGGACGCCGTCCAGGACGCCATGCTGCAACTGGCCAGGCGCTACGCCCAGCGTCCGGAAGAGGAATGGCCGCCACTGTTCTACCGTATCCTGCAAAGCCGCATCCGCGACTGCCAGCGCCGCCGGATGGTGCGCAACCGGGTCATGAGCTTCTTTGGCGGTCAGCGGGATGCGGATGACGATGCTCCGGACCCCCTCGAAGCGGCAGCTGATCCGGCCGGCCGTGACCCGTCCGAGCAGGTGGCCCAGCAAAACGCCATGCAGGCCCTGGAAATTGCCCTGGCGGGCCTGCCGGCGCGTCAACGGGAAGCCTTCGTCCTGCGTATATTGGAGGGACTGGATGTGGGGCTGAAACGGCCAAGTCCATGGGCTGCTCCGAAGGCAGCGTGAAAACCCATCTCTCGCGGGCGGTACACAGCCTGCGGGAAAGCCTGGGAGAGCATTGGTGATGAACGACGATACGGAAACAGATTTTCTCTACAAGACCCATGCGCGCTTCATGGACAACGTCGCGAACCTCGACGCCCGTGTTGTGTCGCGCCTGCGCGAAGCCCGCACGCTTGCCGTGGCTGAAGCTGGGCGGCACCAGCCTGTCTGGCGCGCGCGTCGCTGGACGCTGCCCGCCGGCGCCGTGGCCATCGCATTCGCGGGAGTTACAACCGGCCTGCTTTGGTGGAGCTTGGGATCACAACCGGCGGTACCTTTCGCCGCAGACAGTAGCCAGGATATGGCCATCGTGCTGTCGAGTGACAACCTGGATATGTATGCCGACATGGATTTCTACAGTTGGCTGCAAGCGCAGCAGCAGAGCTCCGATCCGAATAATTCCACGGGCAACAACAATGGCTAAATATACTTGGTTGCTGGTGACGGCCTTGCTATTCACCGTTTCCGTATTTGCAGCCGATCCTCAGCCCGTTACATCGCCGCCTCAGAAGGTGGACCCGGCGCTGCTCGAGTTCCTCGGTTCCTGGCAAACCAACGATGGTCAATGGGTGGATCCCATGACCTTCGCGCGCGTTGATCCCGACAAACTCGCCAAGGAAAAGGCACATCCCGAAAATAAAACCTCGCCGCCTGCCAAACAGGTGCCACCCAACCTAGCCAGTGAGGAGCGCAGCCTATGAAACGGTTGTTGGCAATACTGCTGGTATGCGGAACACTGGTGGCTGCCAGTACATTGGTCTTTGCCGACCAACCTGTTGCGCCCGCGCCGGTTCCCTGGACCAGTCTGACACCGCAGCAGCAAGGATTGCTTGCTCCCCTCAAGAATAAATGGACGACGCTGCCGCCGGAACGGCAGGAGCGTTTGGTGCGTGGTGCGAGCCGCTGGGCGCAGATGACTCCCGAACAGCGCGCGAACGCGCGTCAGCGTCTGCAACGCTGGCGCAAGCTGTCTCCCCAGGAGCGCGTCCAGATCCGTCAGCGCTTCCAGGCCTTCCAGAAATTGCCACCGGCACAACAGCAACGGATCCGTGAGGAATTTCAGAGGTTCCAGAAATTACCGCCGGAAAAGCGCCAAGCCTTGCGCCAGCGCTGGAGAAACATGACTCCCGAACAGCGCGAGCAGTTCCGTCAGCGGACGCGAGCGCATCATCCGCCGCGCTAATCTGCAAGCTGTTTGGAAAAACAAAACTCTCACCAAGCGGGGGTTTTGCTTGGTGCGATGATTAGAACCTATCTAAAAACGTCGCGAGCGCAGGCAGAACGCGGCGCGCGACGGCGAGAAAGCGGAGTGTACACGCCAGTACATGAGCATTTCGAACCGACGCGCAACAAAGTTATGCCAAGCGCAGCAGTTTTGAGATAGGTTCTATTCGAGGGTTTTGATGCTCTGGATCAAGCGCGTCACAGCTTCCTGGCCGTCACCGTAGAGCATGCGGGTGTTGTCCATGTAGAACAGTGCGTTCTCGATGCCGGAGAAACCGCGGCCCTGGCCACGCTTGATGACGATCACGTTTTTCGCCTTGTCGGCGTTCAGGATCGGCATGCCATAGATGGGGCTGTCCTTGCGGTTGCGGGCATCGGGATTGACCACGTCGTTGGCGCCGATGATGAGCGCCACGTCGGCAGTGGCGAACTCCGGATTGATTTCGTCGAGATCGGAAATCAGATCGTAAGGCACACCGGCCTCCGCCAGCAGCACGTTCATATGGCCCGGCATGCGGCCCGCCACCGGATGGATGGCGAATTTCACCTGCACATCGCGGGATTGCAGCAACTGCGTCAGTTCCCAAACTTTGTGCTGGGCCTGGGCCACGGCCATGCCGTAACCGGGCACGATGATGACCTTGTTGGCATAGGCCATCATGGTGCCCGCGTCCGCGGCATCAATAGGCTTGAGACTGCCGCTGATACCTTCCGTACTGCCGGTCGCGGTCTCGCCGAAATTGCTGAACAGCACGTTCGCAATGGAGCGGTTCATGGCCTTCGCCATGAGTTGCGTCAGCAGCGTGCCGGCCGCACCCACCACCATGCCGGCGATGATCATGGCGGCGTTGCCCAGTACGAAGCCCTCGAAGGCCACCGCCAGGCCGGTGCAGGCGTTGTATAGCGAAATCACCACCGGCATGTCGGCGCCGCCGATGGGCAGCGTAACGAGGATGCCGAACAGCAACGCGAACGCGAAGAATAGGATCACCACATGCATGGGCGCGGCGCCGTGCAGCGCGATGATCCAGATGCCCAGCGCCACGGTGATGAGCAGCACCAGTGCGTTGACAATCTGCTGGCCGCGATAGCGCAGGGATTTCTTGATGAGGCCTTGCAGCTTGGCGAAGGCAATCAGGCTGCCGCTGAAGGACACGGCGCCGATGATGGCGCCCACCACGGCGAGGACCACCGGTGCGACGGCGAACGGTTCGCCGCGGATCAGTTCCTGTGCCGCGATGGCCGCGGCCGCACCGCCGCCCATGCCGTTGTACAACGCTACCATCTGCGGCATGGCGGTCATGGGCACGCGCCGGCCACTCCACCACGCGAGCACGCCGCCGATGAAAATGGCGGTGATGATCAAGATGTAGTTGTGCATCCCCGGCTCGAGGAAAGTAATCAGGCCTGCGATGAGCATGCCGATGCCGGCCCAGATGATGCCGCCGCGCGCGCCTTTCGGCGAGCTCATGCGTTTCAGGCCGATGATGAACAGCAATGCGGCGATGAAGTACGCCGCCTGGATCAGGTCGTCGGTGACAGATGCGGGCAACAAGCTCATGCGTGACTGCCTTTCTTTTTATCCTGGCTGGATTTGAACATCTCCAGCATGCGCTCGGTGGATACGTAACCACCCACCACATTACCCGCCGCCAGCAGCACACCGACGAAACCGATGATTTGTTCCGCCAGGTCGTGGGCATTACCCAGCATCACCATGGCGCCCACTAGCACGATGCCGTGCACGAAGTTGGAGCCGGACATGAGCGGCGTGTGCAGGATCACCGGCACCCGCGAAATCACTTCGTAGCCGGTGAAGGCAGCGAGCATGAAGATATACAGAGCCAGGAATCCGCTAATCATGTTTCGCACCTCGATTCTCGAATTACCCCAAAAGATACAGCGTGCTGAGTGCCGTGTAAAAAACGGAATTTTTACGCAGCACACAGAACGCAGTACACAGCACCTATCTTTATCCCTCCACCAACTTCCGCACCGGCTCGTATTTGATGACACCGTCATGTGTCACCACGCTCTTGGCATACACTTCGTCGTTCCAGTCAATCTGGATGCGGCCGTCTTTCACCAGCGGCGTAAAGAAATTCAGCAGATTGCGGGCGTACATGTCGCTCGCGTGTTCCGCGAGCAGGCTCGGTAGATTCAGCGGACCCGATACCAACACTTGACCGTGCTGCACGTCCTCACCGGGTTTGGTGAGTTCGCAGTTGCCGCCGGATTCCGCGGCTAGGTCCACGACGATAGAGCCGGGTTTCATGTTGTCCACCATCGCTTTGGTGATGATGCGCGGCGCAGCACGTCCTGGAATCGCGGCGGTGGTAATAACCGCATCCGCCAGTGCGACGTGTTTTGCCAACGCGTCCTGCTGCTTCTGTTTCTCTTCCGCCGTCAATTCACGCGCGTAGCCGCCGCTGCCTTCCGCCGACACGCCGGTATCCACGAATTTCGCGCCGAGTGATTCCACCTGCTCGCGCGCCGCCGCACGCACGTCGTAGCCTTCCACCATGGCGCCCAGACGCCGCGCGGTGGCGATGGCCTGCAAGCCCGCCACGCCCGCGCCGATCACCAGCACTTTCGCCGGGCGGATCGTGCCGGCGGCGGTGGTGAGCATCGGAAAGAAGCGGTCGAGTTTTTCTGCCGCGATGAGCGCGGCCTTGTAACCGGCAGCGGCGGCTTGGGACGACAATGCATCCATAGCTTGTGCGCGCGAGATGCGCGGCACCAGTTCCATGGCGAAGCCGGTGACTTTCCGGTCGCGCAGCGCCTTGATGATCTCAATATTACGGTGCGGATTCAGCAAACAGATCAGCACCGAGCCGGCTTTCATACGCGCAACATTCGCTGGTGCAGGCGCCTGTACCTTGAACACCACGTCCGCCTGTTGGGCGCCTTCCAGGGCGCTGACAAAGCGGGTATCCGTGAACAACGCATCCGGAAAACCGGCACTCAAACCCGCACCGGTCTCGACCAGCAGATCCACACCCAGCGTCTTGAGTTTGGCGGCTACCGGCGGGCACAGACCCACCCGGCGTTCACCGGCAGCCTGTTCTTTGGGGACGAAGAGTTGGATGGCCATGTTGTTCTCGTTGAAAACCGCCACGCGGCGTCCGGCGCGGCCCTGCGCATATCCGTTGAACGCAAGAAGTGTAAGCGCGGACCCCGGTTTTTGCCACCCATGCCGGAGTAAAATTAGCTCATTGGAACGACTTAACGTTGCTTTTTAAGGTAATTTCTGCAATAACATCCGCCCCCTGAGAAGCATTATGGTTGCTTTTGTGTACGACCTGTCACAAGAAGTATTGCGCACCGACGCGGCGGGCATGCCGCTCGAGTGGATCGGCTACGAGGACGCCGTGAAACTCTATTACCTGGAGCAGGTGGCCTATGGCTGCGGTACGCTGCTGTATCGTCTGCACGGTGGCATCAGTGCCCGGACCGGGCGGCAGAGCATCGTAGAAGTCAATTCCATCATCGCCACCTACGGCAACAATCATGCACTCGCCAAGGCGCGTGAACATTACGTGCCGCCGCTCAACAATCACACACTCTTCAAGCGTGATGCCAATCTGTGCATGTACTGCGGGCATCGCTTTCCCGGCAAGGAGCTGTCACGCGAACACGTCACGCCCCTGAGCCGCGGCGGCACCGACACTTGGAACAACGTAGTGGCAGCCTGCAAGCGCTGCAACAACCACAAGGCCGGCCGCACGCCGGAAGAATCTGGCATGCAGTTGCTGGCGGTGCCGTTTACGCCCAATCATGCCGAGTACATCTTTCTCAAGGGCCGACGCATTCTGGCCGACCAGATGGAATTCCTGCTGGCACATTTTCCGCGCACTAGCCCGCTGCACAAGCGTATCTCGCAGATGCTGGCCTAGAACCTCTCTCAAAACTGCTGCGCTTGGCATAACTTTGTTGCGCGTCGGCTCGAAATGGCCGCTCCCGGCTTTCTGCCTCCCGCGGCACTTGTACATCCCTGTACATCGCTCACATACTGACGTGTACACTCCGGTTTCTCGCCGTCGCGGTACGCCGCATGCGGCGTACCGTTCTGCCTACGCTCGCGACGTTTTGAGATAGATTCTAAACGTCGGCTTGTGTTTCGTGAAAAAAGAGATGCACATCGCGCCTTTTTTATCTTCCCCGATTTCACACTATGAGTACGACACGTACCACCATCGAACAGCTTGTCCGCGAGGGGAGTGCGGGCAGTATCTGTGCGTGGCAATCACTGGGTCAGGGCGTGGGCGGTCATAGTTGGTGCGTGCTGTGCGGCGATACCGCCTGGTTTGTGAAAACAGCACCCGATGGGCGTGACTTGTTCGATGCGGAAGCAGACGGCCTCAAGGCGCTGGCCGAGTGCAAGGCAATTCGTGTGCCGCGTGTACTCACAGTGGGTGAACAGGAGGGCGAAGCATTTCTGGTGATGGAGTGGCTGTCGCTGGGACAAAAAACCGGAGCTGCTGCAGCCAAGCTCGGGGAACAATTGGCGCGTCAGCACCAATGTCTCGGACAACACGTCGGTTGGTGGCAAAACAACTTCATCGGCGCGACACCGCAATTCAATACGCCGTCAGAGGATTGGGTGAAATTCTTTCGCAAGCACCGTCTTGGTTTCCAGTTAAGCCTCGCGGCGGAGAACGGCTATTGCGGCGTATTGCAGAGACAGGGCGCACGGCTCCTGGAAGTGCTTCCGGCATTTTTCTCCGGCTATACGCCGCAGCCTTCGTTATTGCATGGCGATCTGTGGGGCGGTAACTGGGGCATGGTGGAAACCGGAGAGCCGGCCATCTTCGACCCGGCGGTGTATTACGGGGATCGCGAAGCGGACATCGCGATGACCGAATTATTCGGTGGTTTCGGGCAGGAATTCTATTCCGCCTACAACGCAATCTGGCCGCTGGATGCGAGTTATCGAGTGCGCCGCGATCTCTACAATCTTTATCATGTTCTGAATCATCTCAATCTTTTCGGCGGCGGGTATTTGCAACAGGCGGAGCGGTCAATAGCGCGTCTTTTGACGGAACTGCATTGAGCTCTGACCAAGAGCATGATTTATTTTTGTCCCGGTATTACCCGCCCAGGGGCGTGGGCAGCCACACGCTGACCATGAGGCCACCCTTGGGACGATTGGTGATCGTCAGGCGGCCATTGTGGGCTTCAACAATTTCCCGGCACAGCGCCAGGCCCAGACCCGTGCCGGCCTGTTTGGTTGAATAAAACGGCAGCAGCGCCTGTTCCAGCACTTCCGGCACCATGCCGGGGCCGGCATCCGTCACCTCCAAGCGTACGCCTTGCGGCCCCTGACGCACCGCGAGCGTCACGTCGGCGGCGGGTGAGCCGGATTCATGGGCATTTTTGAGCAGGTTGATAAGCACCTGTTGAAGTTGCACCTGATCGAATCGTGCCGCCTGCTGCGGCAGCGGTCCTTCCAGTGTAAACACAGCTAGCTCGTGCAGCGAGGCGATGAACGGCTCCCAGGCGACACGCTCGCTATGCGGCACCGGCAGTTTTGCGAACTGCCCGTAACCATCAATGAATATTTTGAGATGTGTGGCACGTTCTTCGATGGTGGTGAATACGGTTTCAAGCCGCGCCGCATCCAGCTCCCGCGCGAGGATGCCGCCTGAATGCGCCAGCGAAGATATCGGCGCGAGCGAGTTGTTCAACTCGTGGCTGATCACGCGGATGACCTTCTTCCAGATCGCGACTTCCTGGCGGTTCAGTTCCCGCGTCAACTGCTTGAAGAGATACAGGCTGTGGCGCTGTGCATTCAACGTGAAACTTTCGCGGTAGAGGTAGTAGATCTCGTCCTCCGGCGCGTGCTGCAAACTGAACATGCCATCACGACCGCTTTCCACCGCTTCCCGCAGGGCATCGGGGCTCTGTTTCAATACTTCCGCAAAGCTCCGGCCTTCAAAATTGCGGCCGGTATCGAACAATTGCCGTGCAGCCGCGTTGCTGTAGATGACACGCTCATTGACATTGACAAGCACGAGCGCCCACGGCATGTTCTGGATGACGGTGTCCAACAACAGTTCACGTTGGTACAGATTGAAGCGTTCATTACGCAGAATTTCCCCGGCGGAGTTGTAATGCCGTACCAGTTCGCCCAACTCATCGTTCCGTCCAGCGTTTAAGCTGATACTGAAATCGCCGTCCTTGAAGCTCGCGACGCCATCACCGAGAGCGCTGATCAGGCGGTTGATGGGGCCCATGAAGCGGTGCACCGCGTAGAAGCTGACCGGGATCATGAGGGCCAGACCGATGCACAGGCCACCGATGGCGGAGCCCAGAAAGTGTGACAAGGCCACCGACAGCACGGTTGTCACGGCCACCAGCAAGACGGCCAGCAGCGCGAATTTGCTTTCCAATGATTGCCGGAATTTCACGGCTTGCCGATGCCGAATTTTTCCATGCGGCGGTAGAGCGCCTGGCGACTCAGGCCGAGTTCCTGCGCAGCCGATGCGATTACCCCGGCATTGCGTGTCAACGCAGTCTCAATATCTTGACGCGAGAGTTGTTTTGCGGCTTCGCTTGCTGTTGTGACGCTAGCGGTCAGGCCTAAGGCCTGTGCTGAAATACGTTCGCTGTTCGCGAGCAAGACCGCACGGCGCATGCAGTTCTGCAATTCACGCACGTTCCCCGGCCAGTCATGCGCGACCAGCATCTGTTCGGCTTCCAGACTCAATTGATGGTGGCTGTCAAGGAAAGCACGCGCCAGTGGCAGTATGTCCTCGCACCGTTCGGCCAAAGGCGGCACATGGATCTCGATCACATTCAGGCGGTAATACAAATCCTCACGGAAATTCCCAGCCGCGATGGCTGCGCGCAGGTCGGTATTGGTAGCGGTGATGATGCGCACCTGCGTGCGCCTTGTCTGGGTGCTGCCAAGCCGCTCGAATTCGCCGGTCTGCAGGACACGCAGTAGTTTGATCTGTCCGGCCGGAGGCAGATTGCCGATCTCGTCGAAAAACAAAGTGCCGTTGTCTGCCGCCTCGAAACGCCCGGCACGTGCCTTCTGCGCGCCGGTGAACGCGCCAGCTTCGCTGCCGAACAGTTCACTTTCCATCAGTTCCGCGGGCAGCGCGCCCATGTTCACCTTTATATAGGGGCCATTTCTACAACTGGAATTTGCCTGGATGATGTCGGCGATTTTTTCCTTGCCTACGCCGTTCGCGCCCGTGATCACAACCCGAACATCGGCATGTGCCACCTGGGTCGCGATACCAACCACCTGCTGCATGGCATCGCTCTCGTAGATGATGCCGCACAGATCAAAGCGTTCCGCCAGACTGCGCCGTGCCGCTTGTCGCGCGCCGGATGTACGACGTCGTTCGCGCTTCAATTCGCCAAGTTGCAGCAGGTTTGTAAGGGTGGTGATGAGCTTGGCATCATCCCAGGGTTTGGCAAGGTAATCGGCCGCGCCGGCCTTGACCAGTTCCACGGCATGCTCAAGGTGGGTCCATGCGGTGAGCAGGATGATGGGCAGATCGGGATGATGACGGCGGATCTCGGTGAACAGCGCGGCACCTTCGCTACCCGAGGTATCACTGCCGGTGAAATTCATGTCCTGGATCACCAGGTCCACCTCTTCGTGTTCCAGCAGTGCGAGACCTTCCGCGGGCGAGACAGCTGTGAGCGCTGTAAGGCCATGCAGGTCGAGCAATACCGTCAAGGCCTGGCCGATGGCGCGGTTATCGTCAATGATCAGGACGGTTGCCATGTGACATCTCGTTCGGAATCAGGGCACGGCAAGCCTGCTCCGCCGCCGCGGCATCAGTCTAAGCATTTATACAGGTAAGTGACAGGTCAAACACTGCGAGTGGCGGTAACGGGCGGCACCGCCGCGGCATGCAGCGCTGGTCCGAGCACGGCCAGTTGACCCAGCAGCCACAACACAAGCGCGCCTATCGGCAGGTACCACAGTGGCAAGCGTGGTAGTTCGTAGAATTTCATCAGCGTCAGGTTAATCGCGAACGCCAGCACGATGCCCAGCACGATGCCGAAGGTCACGATCAGGAAGTTCTCGGTCTGAAAGTAACGCAGGATATCGGTACGCGTGGCGCCGACCGCGCGCCGGATACCGATGCTGCGTGTGCGTTGCTGCACCCAGAAATTCGCAAGGCCGGTAATACCAAGCGTGGTAACGAACAGCAGGCCCAAGGCGGAAGTGATCAACAGACCAATCATGGTGGTGTCGCGCTGGAAGTATTGGGCGCGAATCTCCGAGTAGGTCTGCATGCGATCCGGGTTGATGATGCGGCTCGGATCGGCCTTGAGCAGGGCCGCTTTTGCAGCTTGCAGGATTCGCTCGCGATCCTGCGGCTCGCTGCGCAGCACGTACTCGACCCCGGAATTGTCGGGTAGTTGCGGCCAGATCATGGTGTCGTAATCGGTCCCATTGCCCATCAGCCGGGGACTCAACAACGTGCGCACGATGCCGATGATGCGCATTACATCGTGCCCGACGTACAACTCGCGCCCCAGCGCGTCCTGTCCGGGAAACAAGTGCTGCGCCAACGCGCGGCTGATGATCACCACGGGCGGCTTTGCCTGTGGACCCGTGGCGTACTCGTTCGGTTCTTTCACGTATTCATCCTGGCGAAAGTCGCGACCGGCAATCAGGTCCAGTCCGAGCGTCCGCAACAATCCGGGCGAACCATCGAACATGCTGGCTTGCTCGCAGCTCGTGCCCTTTATCGACATCTGCTGCATCACCCGAGCGAGCGCTGCCTGGCTCGGACACACGCCGTAGCTCGAGGTGTTTTGATCCAGTGGCAGCGAGTAGCTCACCGCTACCACCGAATCGACACCGGGAATCTGCCGCAGCGAGGCAAGATCGGCTGCGTGCCGGGCCCAGGGATTTTCGTCCTTGCCGATGCCAGTCACCGGGACCACCGAAAGCCTGTTTTCGTCAATGCCCGTCGGCAATGCAACGCGCTGCACCCGATTGGCGATCATGAATGCGACGTTGCACACGATCGCACAGGTGAGCGCGACCTGCAGCGTCAGCAGGATCGCCGTCAACTTGTGCTTGCGCAGCGTCGCGAGGATCGGTCGGATTTCCATCAGTACCTTCTCCGATTCGTAGGGCGGGTCTTGACCCGCCCTACAGCGTTTTCAACTGCAACGCCGGCGGCACCCGGCAGGCGCGCCATGCCGGCAACATCCCTGCCAACACGCTGGCGATGGTCGCCAATGCCACGGTCCCGATCAGCATCGATGGGTCCATTTGCGCCAAGTGTGCGTAGTCATCGGGACGCTGGCGGATGCTCCACAGCCCGATCTGCGAAATGCCGAGCCCGAGCAAACCGCCGGCCACGCCGATCAGCGCGGATTCGATGCCGAACTGCACGAATATGTCGCGCTTGCGAGCGCCCATCGCGCGGCGCACGCTGATCTCGCCGCTGCGGCGCAAGAACTTGGCCAGCAGCAGCGCCACGATGTTGAGCATGGCGACACCAAGGAAGCCGAGCGCCAGCCACATTTGCAGCTTCACGTCGTCCGGCACCAGGTTCTCGTGCGCGAGCCAACCCATCAGGCTGTACAGCTTCGCGTCGGTGGGCGGGCGCTGGAATCGGCCCAGCGATTTCTGTTCGGCGGAATAATCGACCAGAAACTGCTGGTACGCCGCGACTTGCACGGGCGAATCCAACTGCACCCAGAATTGAATCCATGACGTACTGGCGTCGGTCCAGTTGTTTGGTGCCGCGTCGCTTCCCCAACCGGAAACATTGCCGTTGATTTGGAGCTTGTTGTCCACGGCCACCGACAACGGCAGGAAGAACTGGTCGGCGTCGCTGTAGAAACTGGCGGAGGCATCGGCGTAAAACAGCGGCTTGGGCGCCCAGTCGGCCGTGACGCCGATCACGCGGTAGCTGATGTCGCCCAGCCGCACGGTCTTGCCCATGACCGCATCGTTTCCGAACAGTTTTCGCGCCAATGATTGGGCGAGCACGATCACGTGCGCCGCGGCTTGTTCGTCCTCGGAGTTCCACCCGGCTCCCGCGACGAACGGCACGCCGAACATCGCGAAGAAATCCGGCGTGGCGTAGCGGCCGTCCACGTAGAACGGTTGCAGATCGCTGCGTTGCGGCCATACCAGCAAGGTTCCGCCAGCCATCGCCGCCTGCCGCACGGCGTGATGCGCGTCCAGCAACGCCATCGCATCCGGCCAGGTCAGGTTGATGCTCGGATCGGGTCCGAAGCTGCTCTTCTTGTGGTTCAGCGGCAATGGATTGAGATAGGGCCGGTACAGCTGCGCGCTGCGTCCCGGCAGCGGATCGCCGGACATCACGTGCAGCACCGTAATCATCGTCATGCTGGCGCCGATGCCGAGTCCTATCGCCAGCACCATCAGCGCGGTGAGGATCGGATTGCGCTTCAGGCTGCGCAGTGCGAGATTGAGGTAATAACCGAACATCACACGCTCCGGGTTGCTTCCACCGGCGGCACCGCCGCGGCGTGCAGTGCTGGGCCGAGCACGGCGAGTTGGCCCAGCAACCACAACGCAAGCGCGCCAACCGGCAGGTACCACAGCGGCAGGCGCGGCAGCTCAAAAAACTTCATCAGTGTGAGGTTGATTCCGACCGCCAGTATGATGCCCAGTACAATGCCGAACGTCACGATCAGGAAGTTCTCAGTTTGGAAGTAATGCAGAATGTCCGCGCGGGTTGCGCCGAGTGCGCGCCGTACGCCTATCTGCTTGCGCCTCTGCGCAACCCAGAAGCTGGCGAGTCCAACGATGCCGAACGCGGTGACGCCCAGTAGTGCCACGATCACGCCGATCAGCAACCCCGTCATTGCGCGGTCGGTTTGGAATATCCGATGACGCAAGTGATTGAGTGTATGACTCTGGTCGCGATCTAACACTATGTCGGGCGCGATCTTGGCAATCGCAGCTTTCGCGTCGCGCATCACGCGATCCAAATCCTGCGGCTTGGCGCGTATCAGATAGCTGCCTGCGAGAAGTTTGCCGGACGATGCCGGGACGAACACCGACCATTCGCGCTTTTCGGTTGGCCAACCGGTTGGGTCCGGCCGTACTAGGTGGTCGATTATGCCAACCACGGTGTAATGAATCTTGCTAACCCAGATCTGTTTGCCGAGCGGATCGACACTTGGCCACAGGTGCTCGGCCAGCGCGCGCGTCACCTGCACCTGCGCTGTCTCGGGTAGCAGACCCGAGAACGGCTGGAAATCATCGGCAACCGGCGCGCGGCCACGTATTAATCGAAGGCCGAGCGCGCGGAACGATCCGGGGCCGCCAACGTAAAATTCGACCACGCCACCAAAACGCTGGCCTGCTGCATCCAGCGTCAACCCGGCCGTACCACGGCGCATTCCGAATGGAATCGAGTTCAACAGCGACACGGATTGCACACCAGGGATGGCGCGCAAGCCGGAGAGCACGCGCGCATTCAAGTCCACCGCCTGATCGGGCTCATAGCCGTTTAACTGGATGGTGCCGAGCGCGGCCTCGTCCACGCCACTGTTGATATGGATCGCTGAAAGGCGGTTGGCGATCAGGAAACAGGCGTTGCATAGCACTGCGCAGGCCAATGCGATTTCCAGCGCAATTAGCACGGTAGCGAGACGGTGTCTGCGCAGCGCGGCGAGGATTGGCTGTATCTGCATTTCTGGTGTCCTCACAGTGTTTTCAATTGCAATGCCGGCGCGATGCGGCTAGCGCGCAAAGCGGGCAACGCGCCGGCAAGCAGGCTGACCACGATAGCCAGCGCGAAGGTGGTGAGGAACATCGCGATATCCAGGTGCACAAGGTCTGAATACGGCGTCGGTTGGCGACGCACCAGCCATAGACCCAGCAAGGTCAGAAACCAGCCGCCGATGCCGCCCAGCAGACCGATCAAGCCGGCTTCGGTCAGGCATTGCGCAAACACCGAGCGGCGTGACGCGCCCAGCGCCCGGCGTACACCGATCTCGCCGGCGCGGCGCAGGAATTTCGCGAGCAGCAGGCCAACCGTGTTGAACAGACAGATCGCCAGGAACGCGAACGCCAGCCACGTCTGCAGTTTCACGTCGCGCGGCAGAACGTGGTTGTAGTTGAGCCACTGCATCAGGTCCAGCATGCGCGAATCGGTCTTGGCGAACCGGCCGAGCGCCTTCTGCTGTTGCGCGTAATTGGCGATGAACGTGCGGTAGTCCACCACCTTCGCGGCACTATCCAGTTCCACCCACAACCCGATCCACACGCACGGCGAGTTGATCAAATGGCCCGGGTTTTTGGGAAAGCCCCAGCAGGTAAACTGCTGGAAATTGCCGTCGTTGATTTCCAGCCCAGTCTGGAACGGCACGAATACGTCCTCGGGTTTCCCGTAGTAACCTGCCGTGTCCCCGTTAGCATAATTGCCACCCACCACGTAGTAGAACTCCGGCGTCGGCCGCCAAGGCTTCAGCACGCCGACGATGCGCACGTCGCTATCCCTGAGGCGTAGGGTCTTGCCCACGCTATCCTGGCCGCCGAACAGCTTGTCGTTGAGATTGGACGAAATTACCGCCACCCGCGAGTGGTTGGCGTCGTCCTGCTGCGACCACGCGCCGCCGTACTCGAACGGCACCTCGAACATTGGGAAGAAGTCCGAGGTGGTGGACAACATCGTCAGCATCAACGGCGGTCGGTTTGCGTCCGGTGCGCGCACTTTGATGCTGCTGTCCACGATCAGCGCCTGGCGGTCGGCACGGTGCGCGCTCCACAGATCCACTGCCGAGCGGTAATCCATCATGTCCAGCGGGTTCTTGTTGTGCCAATCATCGGGACTGGCATCCACCTGCGGGTAATAGATGTGCGCGCTCTTGCCCGGCAGCGGATCGCCGGAGAGCAGGTGCATCACCGTTAGCGTGGTCATGCTGGCGCCGATGCCGACCGCGATGGCCAGGATCATCAGCGCTGTGAGGACTGGATTGCGCTTCAGGCTGCGCAGGGCCAGGTCGAGATAGTAGGCGAACATGCGTGTACTTCGTTGCTTGAGGCCTCTCCCATCGGGAGAGGAATCATCACGCTTGCGTCGCGGCGGACTGTGTGGCGTGGAAGTCCGGCTTCTCGGCCAGATTCACTTCCTTACCGTCGAGGATATGTACGCTGCGGTGCGCACGGCGCGCCAATTCCGGATCATGCGTGACCATGACGATGGTGGTGCCGCTTTCATTGATACCTTCGATCAGGTCGAGCACCTGGCGCGCCATGAGCGAGTCCAGATTGCCGGTGGGCTCGTCGGCCAGCAGGATGCGCGGCTCGCCGGCCAAGGCCCGCGCGATGGCCACGCGCTGTTGTTGCCCACCGGACAGTTGCGCGGGCAGGTGTTTCATGCGCGAAGCGAGTCCCACCAGTTCCAGGGCTTCGCGGATGCGTCGCGCACGTTCTTTGGTCTTGAAACCCCGATACCGCAACGGCACGTCCACGTTGTCGAATATGTTGAGGTCGGGAATCAGGTTGAAACTCTGGAACACGAAACCGATTTTTTCGTTGCGGATTTTCGAGCGTGCGTTGTCGCCGAGCCTGCTGACATCCACGCCATCCAGCAGGTATTCACCGCCGCTGAAACTTTCCAGCAAGCCGGCGATGGTCAGGAAGGTGGTCTTGCCGGAGCCGGACGGGCCCATCAGCGCGACGAATTCACCCTCTTTCACGTCGATGTTGAAATCGCGCAAGGCATGGGTCTCCACCACCTCGGTGCGGTAGATCTTTGACAGGTGTGTCATCTTGAGCATCGCAGTTTCCTCGGTTGGTATGAACTCGGCTCCCCTCTCCTTTCGGGAGAGGGGCTGGGGGTGAGGGATCGATTCTTGCGCAGCGTTCAACACCGCGCAATTCCGTACCCTCACCCGCCCCTTCGGGGCACCCTCTCCCGGCGGGAGAGGGAAAACTCAATTGCTGATTGCGACACGCGCCGCACCGTTGAAATTGTCGGTGCCGGAAATCACGATGCGATCGCCGGCTTTCAGTCCCTGCAGGATCTCGACCTTGTCAATGCTGCTGGCGCCGATCCGTATCGGTGTCTTTACGGCGAGCCCGTCGTGCACGACATAGGCGTAATTTCCGCCGGATTCATCCACGAACGAGCCACGCTGTACCGTGAGCACGTTGTCGCGTTTGTCCAGAATTATACGTACCGAAAGCCGCTGGTTCTGGCGCAGGTTTTCGGGTTTGTCACCTTCAAAGCGCACGCGTGCTGCGACTTCGCCGTCAACGACTTCGGGCGAGATTGCCCTGACCGCGCCTTTCCATGCACCGCCGTTTCCGGTGATGTCGGTTGGCATGCCAACCGCGAGGTCGCGCGCGAAGCTCTCGGGTACCGTTACTTCGACTTCCAGATTGGACAGATCCACCACGGTCAACAGCTTGGCGCCGGAGGCGACCGTTGCACGCGGCGCGATGAACAATTGTCCGACCTGACCATCCACCGGAGCGCGTACGGTGAGGTCGTTTACCTGACGTTGCAGCTCCTGTACCAGCAGTTGTTGGCGTTTGACTGTCAACTCCTTGGCGCGTACATCGAAGTTCAGACCTTCCTTGTCCAGCTTGATGTCCTCAATCGAAAGTTTGTGTTTCAGTTGGGCGGCGGCCAGGTCATCCTTGGCTTTGGCGTAATCCAGTTGGCTGATGACGTGGTAACCCCAGGCGGCCTCGGCGCGCTTCATCTCACGCTGTGCGGCTTCGAGCATCACGCTCGCCAAGTCCACTTTCTCCTGGCTGAGGAGAGAGGCTTTCCTGGCGTTGATGCGCTCACGCCCCAGATCGGTTTGCATGCTGAGCAGCGTGGATTGTTCCTGCAGCAGGCTGCTGCTGAGTGCAGGGCTGTCAATGACCGCCAGCACTTGATTCTTTTTCACGGTGTCGCCGGCGTTTACCTTTAACGTGACAGAACCCGCCGAAGTCGTGTACAGGGTCGGGCTGACGGCCGCGACCACGCGGCCATCCGCGACGATGTCGCGGACGAATGGGCCGCGTTCGACAGTTGCGAAACTCAGCCGTGAAGCGCTGACCGATGCAGTGGCGGACAACAGGCGCTTGATGCCTGGCGCGAGAAATGCCAGCACCACCAGCAATACCACACCCGCGCCGATCATGAACAAACGCTTGCGTCGGCGCCGCGATCTGTTGTCCACTACCACATCCTGGCCAGCGGTGTTGTCGCGGATGCTGACGATCTTTTTCTTGAGGTTGTTCGGGTTCATGTGTTTAGCAAGGCAAGCAGCGTGCCAATCTGTATCCATGATTCTGTGCTGGCTGAGAAGCCGCCTGATCACTGGCACAAAACCCTGAACCGGCCTGCTATTCCTGCCGTTGTTTCAATGCCCATCGCGTCCGCGGACACATCAAAGTGTCCGGCCGGACACGCGCGCGGCCTATTGTTTGTCCTCCAGAATTGGATGCGTGGTCTTCAAGACCCGCATATAAAAAAGCGGCGGCCATGAGGCCGCCGTGAGTATCAGGCAAACGTGTCGTTTTGAAAATCAATCATGGCCCGGCGGTGGGTAGGCCGGAATCAACGGCGGGGGCGGCGGTAGCACCAGCGGATGTGCCTTGATCTTGTTAATCAGGTAATCCACCGCCGTGTGCAGTTGTGCATCGTGACCACGCATCAGATCTTCGGGCAGATCATCCACTTCCATGTCCGGCTCCACGCCATGGTTCTCCATGATCCACTGGGAATCGAGTCCATACATGGTGAACTCTGAAACGGTGATGTAGCCGTCGTCGAGCAGCGGCCATTCGCCGCGGATGCCACGTACGCCGCCCCAGGTGCGTGTGCCGATCAGTGGTCCCAAGCCATACTTCTTGAAGAAATACGGGAAGATGTCGCCGTCGGATGCCGAGTAGTGATTGATGAGTGTTGCCTTGTAGCTGTAACTCAACTGTTGAGGCTCCGGTGAGGCGACTTGTTCGCGGTTGCTGTTCATGCCGACCAGTATGCGACGCAGCCGTTCCAGCACGATCTGGTCAATGAAGCCGCCGCCGTTGTAGCGGTCGTCAATGATCAAACCTTGTTTGGTGAGTTGCGGGTAGAACTGGCGGATGAACTGGTCCATGCCCATGGCGCCCATGTCGGACATGTAGATGTAGCCTATCTTGCCGTCCGAGAGTTTGTTCACTTCCTCGCGGTTGTGGTCTATCCAGGCCTTGAGGCGGATATCCAGCTCGTTGGGGATAGTCTTGACCAATACCGTGCGTGCGTTCTTGCCGGCGGCGTTGTCCGCCACCCTGAGTTCCACGTCCTGGCCGGCGGTATCCACAAACAGGCTGTAGGGGTTTATGGGCGCCTTGAGTTCGCGGCCGTTTACCGCCAGCAGGTAATCGCCTTGTTTGACGTTAACACCCGGCTCGGTAAGCGGCGAACGATAGTTCGCCCGGGTGTTGTCACCGGGATAGATGGTCTTGAAGTAGTAGCGATCCGAACCTGCATCCAAACCGAAATCCACGCCCAACAAGCCGCTCTGTGTGCGGTGCACGCTGTAATCCATGTCACCGCCACCCACGTAGGTGTGGGAATTGCTGAGCTCAGCAATCGTCTGGCCGATAAAATAGTTCAGATCCTCGCGTGAACCCATGAGCGGCAGGAGTTTGCCGTATTTGGCTTGTACCGCGTCCCAGTCCACGCCGTTCATCTTGCGGTTCCAGAAGAAATCCCGGTACAGGCGCCAGGCCATGGAGTACATCTCGTTCCATTCCTGCACCGGATTGATTTCGACCCACATGTTCGAGATGTCCAGTGGTTTGGGCTTGGAATCCGGCGTGGCATCCTGTGTGAACAGCTTGTTATCCGGGGTGTTGTACAGGATGGTGCTGCCGTCAGCAGACAGGGTCCAGCCATAGAAACCGCTTCCCAGCACCGTATCCTTGCGCTTCGCCAGGTCATAGACGTGCAGCTCCGGCTGTACACCCGGCAAAGGCCCGGCGATGGTCTGGTTGGGCACGGTGCTATAGAACACATGGCCCGGTGTGGCGGTCAGGCCGCTAATGTTAGCGCCCGGAATGGGCAGCGGCACGGCACGCGCCATGAGGCCATCGAGATCAATCTTGATGGGCTTGCTGTCGCCGGGTTTCCATGGACCGGCCTTTTGTTCCTTCTTTTCTGAAAACGTGCCTTCATCGTTGCGCGGTGCGAACGGCGAGGCTTCATCTTTCGTCAGCGTGGCCACGTACACACCGAACATCTTGAGCGTGGCGATGTTGAACTCGGTCTGGCTGAAGGTCGGGTTTTCGTGGCGCGCCGACACGAAGTACAGGTATTTGCCATCCGGATCGAACACCGGGCCTTGGTCGTTGTCCATGGGCGAACTGATGAGGGTCGCTTTGGCATCTGCCAGGTTGTAGAAATAAATCTGGCGCATCTGATTCGGTGCGGTGAGGCTGTAGGCGAGCCAACGGCCATCCGGCGACCAACTGAAATCATGCATCTCGCTGAATTTATCCTGAGCGACTTTGACGAGCTTGCGGCTCTTGACATCCAGATACCACAACTGATGTTGGTTGTCGGAGAACGCCAGCTTGTCGCTGCCGGGTGACCAGGTTGGGCCATAAAAATAGCCGGTCTTGAAGTCCGTGAGGATTTGTTGCGGACCTGAATTGTCCGCGGGACGCACCGCGATCTGATCTTCGCCGCTGATGTCAGTGGCATAGGCGATCCATTTGCCGTCCGGCGACCAGGAAGGATATTCCTCCTCGGCGTTGGAGGTGTCGGTAAGATCACGGCTCGGTCCGTGTTCTTTTGGCAGCGACCAGATGTCGCCGCGCGCCTGCAGCAGCGCGCGCTTGCCGTTGGGCGAGAGCGCCAGATTGGTGTCGCCGGCGGTGTCCATCAGTTGGAGGTATTTGGACGCATCCACCCAGCGCGCGCCAGTGCGGCTGCCGTCATCGGGCACGTTGACATCGAGTTTGTGCAACTGTTCTGAAGGCAGATCCATGACGTAGAGCGCACCGCCGTCCTGGAAGGTGATGCCGGTGTCGCCCAGACTCGGCCAGTCAATGTCGTAATCCTTGAAATGCGTGACTTGGCGGAATTGTTTGCTGTTCAGGTCATAGACCCAGAGATTCTTGCGCACGGCCGGCCCGCGATCCGAAATAAAATAAATCACATGGCCGTACCACATGGGGTCCATGTCGGCGCCTGGATAATCCGTAACCCGTGTGCTTTTTTTGTCCTTGAAGTTGTACAGCCACACGTCCTGCGCCAGACCGCCCTTGTAACGTTTCCAGGTGCGGAAGTTGCGGAAAATGCGGTTGTAGGCGATGGACTGGCCGTCCGGAGAATAAGTCAACATGCCGCCCTTGGGGATGGGCAACTGCGTCGGCAGGCCGCCGCTCAAGGGCACCGTGAACAACTGGCCGAACCAGGAATTGAAGGTATTGCGGCGTGACAGGAACACGACACTTTTGCTGTCTGGTGTCCAGGTAACGACCATGTTATCCGGGCCCCAGCGCAAGGGCGCGTTGGCTACCACGTCGGAATGGAACGTGAGGCGTCTGGCGTCGCCACCGGTCGCGGGAATCACGTATACGTCAGTGTTGCCGCGATATTGGCCGGTGAAGGCAATCCACTCACCATTCGGCGAGAAGCGCGGCATGATGTCGAAACCGGGATCGGTCGTCAGGCGCCGGGCGGTGCCGCCGGCGCGGCTCACTTCCCACAGGTTGCCGTGGGCCTCAAACACCACGGAATCTCCATGCAGGGTGGGGTAGCGCATGAGCGAGTTGCCAGCTTGGGCAGCGCCTGCGGCTAAGGCCAGCAGGGCCAAGGCAGGTATCAATACAGTACGACGCGAAAAGCAGATCCGGAACATGGGGTATTCCTTGAATTGTTGCAGGAGGGGGCGAAAAGGGTGGCAAGTTTGCCACCTAAGTGGCTGCCGGTTCAAATGGCAACTCTGGTATGCTCCACTTGAAATCGTTATGTCACAGTTCATCGAAACGGAAATATCAATCCAAGACAAGGAGTTACAATGGTTACTGCCATTGAAGTGCGTGGCGCCTGCATGGCGCGGATTTGGATAAAAATTGCGGTGGTGTATCTGCTGATCGGCGTAATTTTCGGACTGGTCATGGGCATGAGCCACCAGTTCCAGTACGCCCCCGTCCACGCCCACATCAACCTGCTGGGCTGGGCTTCACTGGGTCTTGCAGGCGTCATTTACTGGCTGTGCCCCCGGGCTGGTGGTCACTGGCTGGGACTTGTTCATTTCTGGTTGCATAACATCGGGCTGCCCATTTTCGTAATCGGCCTGTTTTTTCTGCAGGCTGGCCATCCAGCGGCCCAGCCCGTGGTGGCGATCGGTGCGACGATAGCGGTCATCGGTATCGTGTTTTTCACCCTCAACGTGTTCCTGAACCTGAAAAAAGCCTGAAAAACACGAGGTGATTCGGTAGTCCGGACCGCCCGGTGTGCGTTATCCTAGTCCGGACGTACCCATTACCGCCGACCGGCGGAACCGTATTTCAATCCCAGGAGTATTCCATCATGCGTTACGGATTTATCGCTGCCGGCGTGCTGGCAGCCAGTGTATTTGCGATGACCTCGGTACAGGCGGCGGAAGCGCCGCGCATCGGCGTGGTAAATTTGCAGGAAGTCATAGGCAAGTCCAAAGCGGGCATGGACGCCAACCAGCAGTTGCAGGGCACCATGCAAAAACTGCAGGGTGAGGCGAAGGACAAGCAGCAGAAAATGCAGGTGCTGAAGGATCAGCTCGACAAGGCCGACAGTAAATCAGCCGGCTATGCGAACCTGCAAAAAAACTATCAGAACAGCCAGAACGATCTGCAGCAGTTCGTGATGATGGGGCGGCAGGATTTGGAGCAACGCCGCCAGGAATTGCTGCAACCCATCGAGCAGGAGTTGACCAAGGTAATCGATGCGTATGGCAAGGAGCATCACTACGACATCATTCTGAGCCAAGGGGCAGGCGCGGTATATGCGGCCACCAAATATGACGTCACCAAGGGCGTGATCGCGGCTCTGGATGCGGATTGGGCAAAACAACAGAAAGCCCAAGCTACCCAGAAGAGCAAGAACACCCCAAATACACCGAAAAATCCGCCCGGTGGCGGGCAGTAAGAATCAGCCCTCACTCTAATCTCTCCCCCTGATGGGGGAAGAGGACAGGAGTGCCTTCGGCGCGAAGAAATCTGCCCCCTCACTCCAAATCTCTCCCCCTAACAAGGGGGAGAGAGGACGAGGGATGTCTTCGGCATTATCAATATGATTGACTTGCGCAGCGATACTGTTACCAAGCCGACGCGTGGTATGCGCGCCGCCATGGCGGCGGCAGAAGTCGGCGACGATGTGTTCGGCGACGATCCGACTGTCAATCATTTGCAGGAATATCTGGCGGAAATGACCGGCCATGAGGCTGGTCTGTTCTTTCCCAGCGGTACACAATCGAATCTCGCGGCGCTCATGGCCCACTGCGAGCGCGGTGAGGAGTTCATTATCGGATCGGTGGGCCACAGCTTCAAATACGAAGCCGGTGGTGCGGCGGTACTGGGCAGTCTGTGGCCCTGTACTGTTGAATACGAACCGGATGGAACGTTGGATCTGAAAAAAGTTGCGGCGCTCATCAAGCCGGACGACGCACATTTTGCGCACACGCGGCTGCTGGTGCTGGAGAACACCCAGAACGGTCGTGTGTTGCCGCCGGCCTATCTTGAGGAGGCTTCAGATTTTGCGCGCAAGCACAAGCTCGGCATCCATCTGGACGGCGCGCGCGTGTTCAACGCTGCGGTGAAACTTGGTGCGCGGGTGAAAGACATCACCAGGCATTTCAATACTGTGTCCATCTGTCTGTCGAAAGGTCTTGGCTGTCCGGTGGGTACGGTGCTGGTGGGCTCGAAAGAGTTGATCGCCAAGGCGCATCGTGCCAGAAAAATATTGGGCGGCGGCATGCGCCAGGCCGGTATCCTGGCCGCCGCGGGCTTGTACGCGCTGGACCACAATGTCGAAAGGTTGGCGGAAGACCACGTGAATGCCATAAGACTCGCAGAAGGCCTGGCACAGATAAAACAAGTCACGGTTGATCCCGCCACAGTGCAGACCAACATGGTCTTTGCGGACATCGCACCGGAGCATGTGAAGCCGCTAAGCGCGCACCTGAAGCAGGCGCGCATCCTCATCCTGCCGAATGTCAAGTTGCGCCTCGTCACCCACCTGGATATCCAGACAAGCGACATTCCGAAAATCCTTGCGGGATTCGAGACGTATTTTGCCGTACCCGGCAGGTTAACCTGATCTGCCGGGCCTTGTTTATTATTGGCAGTGGTTATTTTGTTGAAACGATGTTTGCGTGACGAGCCACTTCCTGCCAGCGGCTGTCCTGCTTTATCCACACCGATGTGAAGCGAAGCTCCGAGGTTTTTCCTGCCAGCGACATGTGGCCAGACCAGGCGACTATCTCAGTCCCGGCGACCACGACCATATTGCCATAAACATGCAGATAATCGATTTGTCTGTTGTATGCTTTGAAAGCGATCTTGTCCGCCCCTACAAAACTCAGCACCTGCGGTTTCGTCAGGAACTTGTTGAAAGGATTGGTGACGACGAAATCGTCAGACCACAGGCGCGCCAGCGTTTTCGCATTGTTTGCCATCAATGCATTGACTTCCTCGGTGTTCAATTGCCGGATCTGTTGTGTTATCTGGTTGTCATTGCTGGACGCGGAGGACGGCGTAGCCGCCTGAACAGCTGCAAGGAATAAGGCCAGGACAAGTATGAGCGATACAGATATGGCTTTCATGCGCGTCTCCCTGCTTGATGATTGAGGATGTAATCAATTCGTGGCAGGATTTATAGGCCACTTACGATAAAGTGTCCAGAAAAACAATTATCTTAGACCGAATCAGGAGCACTCCGATGACGATCACAATCGGTCAGCAGTCATTCCAACCAGCCCGTATATTTTGCATCGGCCGCAATTATGCGGAGCATGCGAAGGAAATGGGAGCAGCGAAACCGGCGGAGCCGGTGGTGTTCATGAAGCCGGCCACCAGCCTGGTGCCGGAGGGTCAGTTACTGGTGCTGCCAAAAGGGTTCGGCAGCGTGCATCACGAAATGGAGCTGGTGGTGGCTGTCGGCCGTGCTGGCAAGGATATTGCAGCTGTGTCAGCACTCGAATATGTGGTGGGTTTGACGCTGGGCATTGACCTCACTTTGCGCGATGTGCAGAGCCATTTGAAGCAAGCAGGTCAACCTTGGGAGCTTTCAAAATCGTTTGACGATAGTGCGGTGATTGGGAAATTCGTGCCACGTATAGCGCGGGACGATATTCAGAACATTGAGATGCGCTGCAGCGTGAACGGCACCCTGCGTCAGCAGGGCAACACGCGCGACATGCTGTTTCCGGTAACGGAGATCATCGTGTTCCTGAGCTGCTATTGGCGCTTGCTGCCAGGTGACCTGATCTTCTCCGGCACGCCGGCCGGCGTGGGTCCGCTGATGCCGGGTGATCGTATCGAGATCAGCAGTCCGCAAATCGGCGTTTTTTCCTGGGACGTGGCCTGAAGGATTCAGCCGATAGTGGGTTCCAGGCCCTCCGCGTGTGCCGACGTGCGGTGTTTCTGGTGCCGCTTCTGCCAGACGTAAATCGGGATGCCGACGAGCAGCAGCAGTGTGCCCCAATACAGGGAGTCTTTGCCGGTCCCGGCTGCCGCCCATAAAGCAAAGGCAAATGCCACACAGGCCAGCACCAGATTGCGCACCGGCGATTTGGCGGTGTGGTTCTGGCTGCGGCTCAATACGATCTCTGCCATGGCACAGAGCATATAGGGCACCAGCACGAAGAATGTGGTGAGCAGAATGATGATGTTGAACATCCCCACGAGACCATGACTGTAATTCATGAGGATGAGTGCGGTTGCCAGCGCGCTGGAAATCAACATTCCGACTGCGGGCGAGCCGTGGCGCGTGCCCCGTGCGAACAGTTTCGGGAACAGGCCGTCGTCGGCCACAGCCTTGGGAAACTGACCCTGCATCAACAGCCAGCCATTGAGTGCACCGAAGCAGGAAATCATGGCGGCGGCGGCCATGAGATAACCGGCCCAACTGCCCCAGAGCAGTTTGGCGGCATCCGCAAACGGCGCGTTCGATACCGCAAGCGCGTGCGAGGGAATCACGCCCATGATCACCGTGGTACAGGCGATGTAAAACGCCGCTGCAATGATGGTACCGAGAAAAGTGGCGCGCGGGATGGTCTTTTCGGGATCCTTCACGTGGTCGGCGGGTACGGTCGCGCATTCGAGACCCAGGAACGCCCACATGGTGAACGCGGCGGTGGCGTCAATCGCCGAAAACGGCGATTGGGTCACGTGTGCTGAATTGAGTATTTTCGGGTCAAAGTGGAAAATGCCGAACACTGCGAGCGCCAGCAGCGGGCTGAGCTTGAGGATCACGGTGATGAGCTGCACGTTGCCGGCCGCACGCACGCCCCAGATGTTGAGTCCGGTGAGCGCCCATACGGCAGCGATGGCCGCCAGGGCGCCGAACAGCGGTGTCGCGGCCAGCGCCGGGAAAAAATCCGACAGATAGCTGGCGAACGCCACGGCGATCGCGGCGTTGGTGCCGAGGATGCTGAGCCAATATATCCAGGCGATGAGAAAGCCGGCGAAGTCGCCGAATGCCTCACGCGGATAGGCGTACGGACCGCCAGCTTTGGGCAGACGGCGCGACAGGCTGCTGAACACCCAGGCCAGCAACAGGGCGCCGACCGTGCTGAAACCCCAGCCCCACAGGCTGTAAACACCATAGATGGCGAGCGAGGCGGGCAACAGGAAAATGCCGGAACCCACCATGTTGCCAAGTACAATCGAGGTGGTGGTGGCGAGGCCGAGACTGCGCTGGTTTGGCATGGTTGCGTCCGGGTGCTGCGATTGGTCAAGATTGTAGCGGAATGTATCCGATACTTATGCGGCTGAGATGCAAGTTAATTGGTAACAAGATAAAGATGATGCGACGACTTACTGCCTGTGTTTTGGGCGCCATGGTCCTGCTGGCAGCGCCGCTGGCCCATGCCGGTTTGGGTCTTAAGGCCATTATCACCTTGCCCGGCGTGCGCGGCCAGTTCGGCCGGATGGCGCTGGATGCGGCACATCATCGTCTGTTCGTGGCCCTCACCGGGAGCGACGCGCTGCTGGTGCTGGACCTCGACACTGGCGCGGTACGCAGCAAGATCCCGAACCTGGATCAACCGCGGGGCGCGGTCTATCTCCCGGACAACAATGTTTTGGTGGTGAACGACGGGGGTAGTGGCGACCTCAATTTTTATGCCGCGGACAGCCTGACACACATCAGCAGTATCACGTTCGGCAGTAGAACCGGTAGCCTGCGCTACGACGCTGCCAGCGGTCGCCTGTATCTCGGTTATGACGCTGGGCATCAGAGCGGCATCGCGATCATGGACAGGAACGGCCGGCCTCTGACACAGTTGCCATTGAACAGCCATCCTGCGGGCTTCGTGGTGGATGCCTCCGCCAAACGCCTGTACGTGAACTTGCCCGACAGCCGCGAGATCGCCGTATTTAATCTGTCCAACGACAAGCGCGTTGCCACCTGGTCGCTGGGTATTGGGAGTGGCGCGAATTTTCCCATGGCGCTGGATGCGGCACATCATTGTCTGTTTGTGGCCACACGCTCGCCGGATCGCCTATTGGTACTGGAGGCGCATACCGGGCGGATATTGCAGACGCTGTTGGCGCCGGGCGATGTGGGCGACCTGTTTTACGATGCCGGCACCCAAGAGTTGTATGCCTCCGGCGGCGTGGGCAGAATCGCGGTGTATACCAGCGGTAAGGCAGGACGGCTGCTGGAAAGCGGGAATATCCGCACGCGGCGCGGTGCCCGCACTTCGCTGCTGGACGCTGCCACCGGCCCCTATTATCTGGCGGTGCCGGCCGGGCATGGCAGCGTTGCTGAAATCCGCGTATACGTGGTCACCACGAATGAGCAAGGGAACTCACCGTGAACAATGCCAGGGTGTCCACACGGTCATTGGTCGAAGCAGTGCGCCTGGCTTGTGTGCAGGCTGCACGCGAGGGCTATGAATCGGCTGCCATGAACGGCCTGTGCCACGAGGGCGCAGTGGAAGCCTCATTGGATGCCATCCGCATGCTGGACCTCAATGCCGTGGTGGCCGCGCACAGCGTCGTATCACAAAAAAAGGCTTGAACCGTCTAGGCTGTGGCTGATTTTTGCGCCACAGCTATTACAATTTCGCCAATCCGAAAGTTCATGAGGAGCCGCTGCGCATGATGAATACCAAGCCTATCGCCGATTTCATCAAGCATCATTACCGGCATTTCAATGCCGCCGCGCTGATTGATGCTGCGGAAGCTTACAAGAAGCTGTTGAAATCCGGCGGCAAGATGATGGTGACGCTGGCCGGCGCCATGAGCACGGCG